>NZ_JBFAPG010000059.1:0-19833 GCF_040675595.1 Micromonospora sp. NPDC049580 | reverse complement strand
GTGAGCGATATGACTGTGAGTCATATTTATGACTCACAGTCATATCGCTCGACGGGAGATTGGCTAGCCGGTGGGCCGGTGGATCTGGCGGGCCAAGTGGGCCGGGTGGGCCTGGTGGGCCGACACCGCCCGGCGCAGCATGTCGCGTGGGCCGGGTGGCCCAAGTGCCCGAAGTGGCCCAAGTGGCCCAAGTGGCCCTGGCCCAAGTGGGCCGGGTGGGCGCGGGCCGGGTGGGCCCGGTGGGCCTGGTGGCCCAAGTGGGCCGGGCGGGCCGGGTGCGCCGAGTGGCCCAAGCGGGCCGGACGGCCAGTGGGCCAGGTGGCCGCCGCGCTGGCGTCGCGCGGTCTGATCAGCCGCGCAGGCGCAGGCCGCGCGGGGTGGCCCGGAAGCCGGCGGCGGTCAGCGCGTCCCGCAGCGGCGAGGAGTGCACCGCCTCGCCGTCGGCCCGCTCCACCGACATCGCGCCCAACGCTCCGGAGTGGACGGCGTCGGCGAGCGCCTTACCGGCCGCCGCGAGCGTTTCGGCGTCGTCGGTGAAGGAGAGCAGCGTCCGGCCGCCGCGTTCCACGTACAGCACCAGGTCACCGGCGACCTGCACCACCAGCGCGCCGGCCTTGCGACCGGCCCGGTGCCCGGTCGCGGGGGCGGCCCCGTCGCCGGAGTCGACGACGCGTTCCGGCCAGGGCAGCGCCGCGCCGTACGGGTTGGCGGGGTCGGTGGCCGCGAGGACTGTGGTCGGCCCGCTCCGGCCGCGCGCGCCGTCGGCCGGGTCGGCAAGCGCGCGGAGCCGGTCCACCGCGCCGGGCACCGCGAACTGCGCCGCGCCGAGGCCCTCGACGAAGTAGCCCCGGCGGGCCGCGCCGCGCTCCTCCAGCGCCGACAGCACCGGGTAGACGGCGGAGAACCCGCCGACCACCTGCTCGGCCATCACCGCGCCCCGGGTGACCACGCCGTGCCGTTCCAGCAGCACGTCGGCGAGGGCGGCGGCCCGCCTCGTCGGGTCGAGGTCCCGCTCGGGAAGACGCGACCAGCGGCCGGCGACGGTCGGTGGGCCGCTCCGGGTGGGCAGCGCCACCCGGCCGGGCCGCCGGTAGCGGGTGCGCGGCGCGGAGGGCCGCGACCGGTGCGCACCACCGGCGCCGAGGACCGCCCGCAGCGGGGCGAGGGTGTCGTTGGTGAGGTGGCCTGCCCAGACCAGATCCCAGATCACCCCGGTCAGCGCGGTGTCGTCGGTGGAGCCGACCCGGTCGGCCAGTGCGCGGAAGAACAGCGCCTGCCCGTCGCCGAGCGCGTCGAGTACCGCGTCGTGCAGCGGGGTACGGGTCAGCGCCTCGTCGGGCGGCGGGAGCAGCAGCGGCGCGGCGTCCGCGTACGCCAGGGTGACCCAGCCGTCGCCCCCGGAGATCGCCCCGGACCCGGCCCAGAGCACCTCACCGCTGGCGCACAACTCGTCGAGGTGGGCGGGGGAGTAGTCGGCGACCCGGCCGGGCAGCACCAGCCGCTCCAGCGCGGACGCCGGCACCGCCGCGCCCTGCAACTGCTCCACGGTGGCGGCGAGCGCCTCCACGCCCCGGGCGGACGAGCCGACCTGCTGCCAGCGCGGCAGGAACGTGGCCAGCGCCCGGGGCGGCACCGGCTCGATCTCCCGCCGTAGCGCCGCGAGCGAACGGCGGCGCAACATCCGCAGCACCTCGGCGTCGCACCACTGGGCGCCGGCCGTGTCCGGTGTGAACTCCCCGGAGACGACGCGGCCGGTGGCGGCGAGGCGGCGCAGCGCCTGCTCGACGACGAACACCCCGAGCCCGAAGCGCGCCGCGCAGCTCGCCGCCGCGAACGGCCCGTGGGTGCGGGCGTAGCGGGCCACCAGGTCACCCAGCGGGTCAGCCACCGGGGCGAGGTACGCCTCGGCCACCCCGACCGGCAGCGCCACGCCGAGGGCGTCGCGCAGCCGGGCGGCGTCCTCGATGCCCACCCAGCGCTGCTCGCCAGCGATGCGGACCCGCAGCACCCGGCGGGTGGCCTCCAACTCGGTCAGCCAGCCCTCCGGTACGCCCCGCTCGGTCACCTCGGCGTCGCTCAGGTCGCCGAGCACCCGCAGCAGCTCGACCACGTCCTCCGCGTCGCGCGGGCGGCGCTGGTCGGTCAGCCAGCGCAGTTGCCGATCGGTCTCGGCGAGCACCGCCGGATCCAGCAGCTCGCGTAGGTCGACCCGGCCGAGCAGCTCGCCGAGGAGGGTGGAATCCAGCGCGAGGGCGGCGGCCCGGCGCTCGGCGAGCGGGGCGTCGCCCTCGTAGAGGAACGCCCCGACGTAGCCGAAGAGCAGCGACCGGGCGAACGGGGACGGCGCGCTGGTCTCCACCTCGACCAGGCGGACCTTGCGGGCCGCCAGGTCGCGCATGAGCCCGGCCAGCGCCGGCTGGTCGAAGACGTCCTGGAGGCACTCCCGGGCGGCCTCCAGGGTGACCGGGAAGTCGGCGTACTCGCGGGCGACGTCGAGTAGTTGCGCGGCGCGTTGCCGCTGCTGCCAGAGCGGCTGGCGGCGGCGCGGGTCGCGGCGGGGCAGCAGCAGCGAGCGGGCGGCGCACTCCCGGAAACGGGCGGCGAAGAGCGCGGACGTGCCGACCGACTCCTCCACGAGCTGGGCGATCTCGTCGGGTTCGAAGACCACCACGTCGGCGCCGGGTGGCTCGTCGGCGGTGTCGGGCAGGCGCACCACGATCCCGTCGTCCGACGGCATCACCTGGGCGTCCACCCCGTACCGCTCGGCCAGCCGGCGGCCCACGGCGAGGGCCCACGGCCCGTTGACCCGCGCGCCGAGAACGCTGTGCACGGCCAGCCGCCAGTCGCCCAGCTCGTCGCGGAACCGCTCGACCACGATGGTGCGGTCGTCGGGCAGCGAGCGGGTGGCCTCCCGCTGGTCGCGCAGGTAGGCCATCAGGTTGGCGGCGGCCCAGTCGTCCAGCCCGCCGTCGCGCAGCGCGGCCAGCGCCGCCTCGTCGCTCAACCGCAGGAGGGTGCGCACCCGGGCGCCGATGGCCCGACCCAGCTCGACCGGGCGGCCCAGCTGGTCGCCCTTCCAGAACGGCATCCTGGCGGCCTGGCCGGGCGCGGGGGAGACCAGCACCCGGTCGGGTGTGATCTCCTCGATGCGCCAGGACGAGGAGCCGAGCAGGAAGACGTCGCCGACCCGCGACTCGTAGACCATCTCCTCGTCCAGCTCGCCAACCCGGGCGGCCCGCTCGGCGCCGGCCAGGAAGACCCCGAACAGACCCCGGTCGGGGATGGTGCCGCCGCTGGTCACCGCGAGGCGCTGCGCGCCGGGCCGGCCGGTGAGCAGGTCGCTGGCCCGGTCCCAGACCAACCGGGGGCGCAGCTCGGCGAACGCGGTGGACGGGTAGCGGCCGGAGAGCATGTCCAGCACGGCGTGCAGCGCGGAGTCGGGCAGCTCGTTGAAGGGCGCGGCCCGGCGGACCAGCACGGCCAGGTCGCCGACCCGCCACGGCTCCAGGGCCACCATCGCGACGATCTGCTGGGCCAGCACGTCCAGCGGGTTGCGCGGGTAGTGCAGCTCCTCGATCGCGCCGTCGGTCATCCGCTCGGCGACGACCGCGCAGGACAGCAGGTCGCCACGGTGCTTGGGGAAGACCACCCCGCGGGAGACCGCGCCCACCTGGTGCCCGGCCCGGCCAACGCGTTGCAGGCCGGCGGCGACGCTCGGTGGGGCCTCGATCTGCACCACCAGGTCGACCGCGCCCATGTCGATGCCCAGCTCCAGGCTGGAGGTGGCCACCACCGCCGGGAGCTGGCCGGACTTGAGCGCCTCCTCGATGTGCTTGCGCTCCTCGCGCGAGACGCTGCCGTGGTGCGCGCGGGCGATCACCGGCGCGGCGCCGGTGGCCGCGCCGGACTGGGCCATCACCTCGGCCGGGCCACCCCACCGCTGCGCGCCGGGCGCCGGGCCGCCGTCGGCCGCCGGCTCGTCGCCCACCGACAACCCATCCGGTACGTCGATCGCGCCCACGGCCGACGCGGAGGCGATCGCGGCGGAGGCGACCTCCTCGGCGGCCAGCTCGTTGAGCCGTGCGCACAGGCGCTCGGCACTGCGGCGGGAGTTGGTGAAGACGATGGTGGAGCGGTGCTGACCGATGAGCGTGAAGACCCGCTCCTCGACGGCCGGCCAGATCGAGGCACGGCGTGGCCCGGGACCGCCGAGGGAATCCTCCGGCGGCTGCTCCTGCTCGTCGAGGCGGGTCATGTCCTCCACGGGGACCTGCACGCTGACCTCGATGGTCTTCGCCGTGGCCGGCTGCACGACGTCGACCGGCCGGGCGCCGCCGAGGAACCGGGCGCAGGCGTCGACCGGCCGGACGGTGGCGGAGAGGCCGATCCGTTGTGCCGGCGTGGGCAGCAGCTCGTCCAGGCGTTCCAGCGACAGGGCGAGGTGGGCGCCCCGCTTGCTGCCGGCCACCGCGTGCACCTCGTCGACGATCACCGTCTGGACGCCGCGCAGCGAGTCCCGAGCGGCGGAGGTGAGCAGCAGGAACAGGGACTCGGGCGTGGTGATGAGGATGTCCGGTGGGGTGCGGGCGAAGGCCCGTCGCTCGTCGGCAGGTGTGTCGCCGGTGCGCATGCCGACGGTGATGTCCGGCGGCGTCACGCCGAGCCGGGTCGCCGCCTGCCGGATGCCGGCCAGCGGGGCGCGCAGGTTGCGCTCCACGTCGACGGCGAGAGCCTTGAGCGGGCTGACGTAGAGCACCCGGCACCGCTGCCGTGCCTCGGCCGGTGCGGGCTCGCGGGCCAGCCGGTCCAGCGACCAGAGGAAGGCGGCGAGCGTCTTGCCGGAGCCGGTGGGCGCCACGACGAGGGCGTTGCGGCCGGCGGCGACGGATCGCCAGGCGCCGGTCTGGGCGGCGGTGGGCGCGGCGAAGGCGGCGTCGAACCAGGCGCGGGTGGCGGGACCGAACCCCTCCAGCACCTCGCCCTTGCCCGCGTCTGCCCCGCTCACCGGTCCATCCTGCCCCGCCGGTACGACAACCACGAGCGGCCCACGGGGGAACGTGCCGAGCTGGATGGAAAAAGCGATGGATGCGCCATTAATACGTTAAGTCTCACTTAACTGCTTGCTTGTAAGGAGCAACATAAAGTAACTTCACCCGCAACGCGAACCGGGTGGAGGGGATCGGATGGCCGGCGAGCCGCGACACGTCGAACCCGCCACCGATGTGCTGATCCGCAAGGTCGACAGTCACCTCGCCACGCTCCGCGGCGGCCTGCACGGGCCCGAGCTGGAGCTCGCCGAACGCCTCGCCCGTTGCCTGCGCGAGATGGTCGTCTCCACCGCCCAGGCCAGCGCCGCCGACCGGGGGCAGGTCCGCGTCGCCGTGCACTATTTCGTGCTCCGCCGGGAGAGCCGCGGCCGGCTGCTCTCGATGCGGTCCCTCGCTGTCGCGGAGCGGGTCGTCGCGAAGGTCGCCCGCCAGCTCGGCCGCGTCGATCTGCTGAGCGAGCTGCACCTGGAGAGCTCGGACCTCGACGACGAGCTGACCGTCGGCGACGCCCTGCTGCGCTGACCGTCGCCCGCCGACCGCACACCAGGGCTCATAGCGGGCTGATTCCGGCAAAACCGCCCGAAGGGCGGAGAACTGGCGTTCGATCGCTGCTAGGCGCCACCGCTGTACGGGCGTCGGCCACCTCGATCGGGAGTGCGGGTGCTGGTACTGCTCATCCTCCACCTCGTGGCGGCCCTCGCCGCGCCGCTGCTCGTCCGGTGGTGGGGTCCGCGCGCGTGCTATCCGCTGGCGCTCGCGCCGGCCGCCGCGTTCGGCTGGGCGCTGGCCCGCACCCCGGCCGTCGGTCACGGCGGCGCGGTGGTCGAGACGTACCCGTGGATCGGGCAGTTGGACCTGGACATCGCGCTGCGCCTCACCACGCTGTCCTGGCTCCTGACCCTGTTGATCGGCGGCGTCGGCGCGCTGGTGCTGGTCTACAGCGCCCGGTACTTCGACGCGGGCGCGCCCGGGATGGCGCAGTTCGCCGCCGTCCTGGTCGCCTTCGCCGGCGCGATGCTCGTCCTGGTCTTCGCCGACGACCTGCTGCTGCTCTACGTCGGCTGGGAGCTGACGACGATCTTCTCGTACCTGCTGATCGGGCACAGCACCGAACGCCGGTCCAGCCGGTGGGCGGCGGCGCAGGCGTTGACCGTCACCACGGCGGGCGGGCTGGCCATGCTGGTCGGGTTCATCCTGCTCGGCCAGCACGCCGGCAGCTACCGCTGGTCGGAGATCGCCACCCACCCGCTGCCCGGCGGCGGCTACCTGATCACGGCGGTGCTGCTGATCCTGGCCGGGGCCCTGTCCAAGTCGGCGGTGCTGCCGTTCAGCTCCTGGCTGCCGGTCGCGATGGCGGCGCCCACCCCGGTCAGCGCGTACCTGCACGCCGCCGCCATGGTCAAGGCGGGCGTCTACCTGGTCGGGCTGCTCACGCCGGTGCTCGCCACGGTCGGCCCGTGGCGGCCCGTGGTGCTCATCGCCGGTGTGGCCACCATGCTCATCGGCGGCTGGGCGGCGCTGCGGCAGACCGACCTGAAGCTGTTGTTGGCGTACGGGACGGTCAGCCAGTTGGGCCTGCTGGTCGCGGTGACGGGCGCGGGCACCCCGGACGCCGCGCTGGCCGCCACGGCGATGCTGCTGGCGCACGCCCTGTTCAAGGCGGCGCTGTTCCTGGTCGTCGGCGTCATCGACCACGGCGCCGGCACCCGCGACCTGCGCGAGCTGTCCGGGCTGCGGCGCTGGTCGCGGCCGTTGTTCGCGGTCGCGGTGCTGGCGGCGGCGTCGATGGCAGGCGTGCCGCCGCTGGTCGGGTTCGTCGCCAAGGAGGCGGTCTTCGCGGCGTTCACCGACGACCCGGTGCTCCTCACCGGGCTGGTCGCCGGGACGGTGCTCACCGTGGCGTACAGCGCCCGCTTCCTCTGGGGCGCGTTCGCCGACCGGCCGGGCGTCGAACCGGTCGAGCCGGTGCCGATCGCGGCGTCGATGCTGGTCCCCCCGGCCGTGCTCGCCGTCGTCGGGCTGCTCGCCGGCCCCGCCGCCGGCGTGCTGGACGGCCTGCTCAGCCCGTACGCCGAACTGCTCGGCGCGGTCGACGGGCACCTGACGCTCTGGCCCGGGCCGACCGCGGCGCTCGGTCTGTCCGTGCTGGCGCTCGCCGGCGGCGGCCTGCTCTTCGCGCTACGCGGACCGCTCGCCCCGGTGTTGGCCCGGCTCCGCGCGCCGGTCAGCGGCAATCAGGGGTACGAGTGGACCGTCGGCCGGTTCGACCGCCTCGCCATCGAGGTCACCGGCGCGACCCAGCGGGGCTCCCTGCCGCAGTACCTGGGCATCATCCTGATCACCCTCGTGCTGCTGCCCGGTGGGGCGATGCTCGCCGCCGGGCCGTGGCGGGCCGGGCTCCCGCTCTGGGACAACCCGTTGCAACCGGTGGTCGTGGTGGTGATCGCGGTGGCCGCGCTGCTCGCGGTCGGCGCCCGCCGGCGGTTGACCGCGATGCTGCTGGTGGGGATGACCGGCTACGGCACCGCCATGCTGTTCATCCTGCACGGCGCACCGGATCTCGCGCTCACGCAGTTCCTGGTGGAGACCGCGACCATCGCCGTGTTCGTGCTGGTGCTGCGCCGTCTGCCGGAGCGTTTCTCGGCCCGTCCGCTCCGCCGCAGCCGATGGACCCGCCGGGTGATCGGCGTGGCGATGGGCGTGGCGGCGGGCGGGCTCGCCCTCGTCGCGGCCGGGGCCCGTCGCGCACCGGACATCTCCGCAGTCTTCCCGGACCTGGCGGTGGGCGAGGCGTACGGCCGCAACGTGGTCAACGTGACCCTGGTCGACATCCGGGCCTGGGACACCATGGGGGAGGTGGCGGTGCTGGTGGTGGCCGCCACCGGGGTGGCCAGCCTGATCTTCGAGCGGTCCCGTACCGGGCCGCGACCGCGCCGGCCGGAGTCGGCCGATCGAGCGGCCCGGTCCGACCGGCCGGTCTGGTTGCGGGGCGGCCCGACCCTCTACGAGGAGCAGCGTTCGCTCGTGCTGGAGGTGGTCACCCGGCTGATCTTCCACACGGTGGTGCTGTTCTCGCTGTTCCTGCTCTTCTCTGGGCACAACGCGCCGGGCGGCGGGTTCTCGGGCGGACTGGTGGCGGGGCTCGCGCTGGCGGTCCGCTACCTGGCCGGCGGCCGGTACGAGCTGACCGAGGCCGCCCCGGTGGGCGCCGGCCTGATCCTCGGCGCGGGGTTGGCCGTGGCGGTGGGCTCCGGCGCGGTGGCGCTGGCGGCCGGTGGGTCGGTGCTGGAGAGCGCCAAGCTCGACCTGTCCCTGCCGCTGATCGGCGACGCCCACCTCGTCACCTCGCTGTTCTTCGACATCGGCGTGTACCTGATCGTGATCGGGCTGATGCTGGACATCCTGCGCAGCCTCGGCGCCGAGGTGGACCGGCACATCGAGGCCACCGGCACGGCGAGCGGCGGTCTGGCCGTCGACAAGGGCGGCCGGACATGACGGCGAGTGGCCCCGGACCCACGATGGTGTTGGTGCTCGCCGTCGCGGTGCTGGTCGGCTGCGGGGTGATCCTGCTGCTGGAGCGCAGCCTCACCCGGATCCTGCTCGGCGTGATCCTGCTCGGCAACGGGGTCAACCTGCTGATCCTGCTGGGCGGCCGGTCCGGTGGCGCGCCGGTCGTGGGCACCGGGCCGGTGGACCAGATGAGTGACCCGCTGCCGCAGGCGATGGTGCTGACCGCCATCGTGATCACGTTCGGGTTCACCGCGTTCCTGCTCGCCGTCGCGTACCGGAGCTGGTATCTCACCGGCGACGACGAGGTGCCCGACGACCTGGAGGACCGCCAGATCATCCGCCGGGCCGGGCGCAACGAGGTGGGGGCCGTCGACCACGGCGGGGAGGGCCCGGACGCCGACCCGGAGCAGGTCGATCCCGAGCCGGCCCGCCGACGACTCCGGCGTGGCAGAGGGGACGGGGCGCCGTGAGCGGGGCGCGGGGGACGTGGTGAGCAGGCTCCTGCCGCTGCCGGTGGTGGTGCCGCTGCTCGGCGCGGCGCTGACCCTGCTGCTGGCCACCCGGCCCCGGGTGCAGCGGGCGGTCAGCGTGCTCTGTCTGGCCGTCACGTTCACCGTCGCGGTGGTGCTGCTGGTGCAGGCGTACCGGCACGGGCCGGTGGTGCTCGCGATCGGCGGGTGGCCGCCACCGGTCGGCATCGTGCTGGTGGCCGACCAGTTGGCCGCGCTGATGCTTGTGGTGTCCTCGGCGGTGACCCTCTGCGTGCTGCTGTACTCGATCGGCCAGGGCCGCAGCGAGACCAGCGAGAGCGCGCCGGTGGTCATCTTCCACCCGACGTACCTGGTGCTCACCGCGGGTGTCACCAACGCGTTCCTGGCGGGCGACCTGTTCAACCTGTTCGTCGGCTTCGAGATCCTGCTGGCGGCCAGCTTCGTGCTGATCACGCTGGGCGGCACCGAGACGCGGATCCGCACCGGGTCGACGTACGTGGTGGTCAGCATCCTCTCCTCGATGATCTTCCTGGCCGCGGTGGGGCTGGTGTACGCGGCCACCGGCACGCTCAACCTGGCGCAGCTCGCCCAGCGCCTCGACGACCTGCCGGACAACGTCCGGTTGACCCTGCAACTGATGCTGCTGCTCGCGTTCGCGATCAAGGCGGCGGTCTTCCCGCTGTCGGCCTGGCTGCCGGACAGCTATCCCACGGCCCCGGCCCCGGTCACCGCCGTGTTCGCGGGGCTGCTCACCAAGGTCGGCGTGTACGCGATCATCCGTACCGAGACGTTGCTGTTTCCGGGTGGTCAGGTCGACGGTCTGCTCATGGTCGTCGCCGGGCTGACCATGCTGGTCGGCATCCTCGGCGCGGTGGCGCAGTCGGACATGAAGCGGCTCTTCTCGTTCACCCTGGTCAGCCACATCGGCTACATGATCTTCGGGGTGGCGTTGAGCACCGCCGCCGGTCTCGCCGGCGCGATCTTCTACGTGGTGCACCACATCACCATCCAGACCACGCTGTTCCTGGTGGCCGGCCTGGTCGAGGAGCGGGCCGGCAGCACCGATCTGCGTCGTCTCGGCGGCCTGGCCCGAATGGCGCCCCTGCTCGGCGTCCTCTTCTTCGTCCCGGCGATGAATCTCGCCGGGGTGCCGCCGTTCTCCGGGTTCCTCGGCAAGCTCGGCCTGCTCCAGGCCGGTGTGGCGGCCGGCGGGGCGCTGCCCTTGACGCTGGTGGCGGCCGGCACGCTGACCAGCCTGCTCACCCTGTACGTGGCCTCCCGGGTGTGGAACATCGCGTTCTGGCGGGCGCCCCGGACTGTCTCCAGCGAGCCCACCGTCCGGCTGCCCACCGTGATGGTCGGCGCGACCGCCGCCCTGGTCGCGTTCGGGTTGACGCTCACCGTGCTGGCCGGCCCGCTCTTCGACGTCACCGCCGACGCGGCCACCGACCTGCTCCTGCGTACGCCGTACGTGCGGGCCGTCCTGCCCGGTGTCGTGCCGTGACCGGCCCGCGTGCGACGACCCCGACGGGCGCGACCCCGCCGGTGCGGAGCCGGTTCGGGCGTTGGCGGGACCAGGCGTTGGCGCTCGGCTGGCTGGTGCTCGTCTGGAACCTGCTCTGGGGTTCGATCAACCTCGCCAACATCATCGGTGGCCTGCTGGTGGGCGGCGCGGTCCTGGTGTTCTTTCCGCTGCCGGCGGTCAGCTTCGGCGGCCGGCTGCGGCCGGGTGCCCTGGTGGCGTTCGCGGGCCGGTTCGCCGTCGAACTCGTCAGCGCGAGCCTGCACATCGCCCGGATCGCCGTGCAACCCGGCTACCGCCCGCGCGGGGCGATCATCGCCCTGGCGCTGCGGGTTCCCACCGACCTGAACCTGGCGCTCACCGCCGAGGCGGTCTCGCTGGTGCCGGGCACGCTGATCCTCGAGGTGGACCGGGAGTCGGCGACGCTCTACCTGCACGTGCTGGACACCCACGGGCCGGCGGACCTGGCCCTCTCCCGGGAACGCACCCTCGACGTCGAGCGACGGATCGTCCGGGCGGTGGGCAGCGCCGCCGAACTGCGCCGCGTCGGGCCCCATCCCGTCGAGAAGGGAAACTCCCAATGATCACGTTCCTGGCCGTCGTCCTCACCACCCTGCTGTCGGTGACCGCGCTGCTCGCGCTGATCCGGCTCTACCGGGGCCCCTCGCTGCTGGACCGGGTGATCGCGGCGGACATGCTGCTCGCCACCATGGTCGGCGCGGTGGGCGCGGAGGCGGCGGTCAACCGGCACGCCACCACGCTGCCCGTGCTGGTGGTGCTCTCCCTGCTCGGTTTCGTCGGCTCGGTGTCCCTGGTCCGCTTCGCCGTGCGGGAGCAGGCGTGATGGTGGCGACCGGCGGACACTCGGCGGCCGGTGTGCTCGCGACGGCTGCCGACTGGCTCGGCGCCGCCTGCCTGGTGACCGGCGCGCTGCTCGCCCTGTCCGCCGCGATCGGTGTGCTGCGCTTCCCGGACGCCCTGTCCCGGATGCACGCGGCCACCAAACCCCAGGTGCTGGGAGTGCTCCTGCTGCTGCTCGGCATCACGCTACGGCTGCGGTCCGCGGCCGACGTCGGCACGATCCTGCTGGTGGCGGTCTTCCAGTTGGCCACCGCGCCGGTCGCGGCACAGATGATCGGCCGGGCCGCGTACCGGTCCGGCCGGTTCGACCGCGGCCTGCTCGACGCCGACGAGTTGGCCGAGCGCCCGGCGGGCGGCGGACCCGGCGACGGCCGCGCCCGGCCGGAGTGAACCGGACGATCGACGCCTTCGGCCCACCCTCAGCGGAGTCCCAGGCAACGCCGATAAAATAGCGGCATGATCGACTCTTCTGCCCAGGAGGGCAGCAGTAGCCAGCCGGGTCGTGCCCGGCATATTCCCGTCCCGACGGCCCCGGGAGCCCTGAGCGACCCGTGTTGATCGTCGTCGGCCTTCTCTTGATCATCCTGCTCACTGCCGCCACCGGTTACTTCGTGGCGCAGGAGTTCGGCTATGTCGCCGTGGACCGGGGCAAGCTGCGCCAGCTCGCCGACGACGGCGACCAGGCCGCCGCCCGGGCCCTCACCGTCACCAGCCGGCTCTCCTTCGTGCTCTCCGGCGCGCAACTAGGCATCACCGTCACCGCCCTGCTGGTCGGCTACGTCGCCGAGCCGTACCTCGGCGGCGGCCTCGCCGACCTGTTCGGCGTCGCCGGTCTCCGCGAGTCGGTCAGCCTGCCGCTGTCGGTGGCGCTGGCCCTGGTCATCGCCACCGTGGTGCAGATGGTCCTCGGCGAGCTGGCCCCGAAGAACCTCGCCATCGCCCGAGCCGAGTCACTCGCCCGGGCGCTGAGCCGGTCCACCCTCCTCTACCTGGCGATGGCCGGGCCGGTGATCCGGCTCTTCGACCGCGCGTCGATACGCCTGCTGCGCCGGGTCGGCATCGAGCCGATCGAGGAGCTGCCCAGCGGCGCCACCCCCGCCGACCTGGAACAGATCATCGCCGAGTCCCGCGAGGAGGGCAGCCTGGACGCCGAGATGTCCACGCTGCTCGACCGCGGGCTCGACTTCCGCGAGCTGACCGCCGGCGAGGCGATGGTGCCGCGCGTCGACGTGCACACCGTCCGGGCGCAGGAGCCGGTGAGCCGGGTGGTCGAGCTGCTGGACACCGGCCACTCCCGCTTCCCGGTGCGGGGTGCCGAGGGCGTCGACGACCTGATCGGCATCGTCGGGATCGCCGAGGTGCTCGGCGTACCGCCGGGGGAGCGGGCCACCACCCCGGTGAGCGCGGTGGCGGGGCCGCCGCTGCTCGTGCCGGAGACCCTGCCCCTGCCCACGGTGCTGGACCGCCTGCGGTCCGGGCACCGGCAGATGGCCTGCGTGGTGGACGAGTACGGCGGCTTCGCCGGTGTGATCACGCTGGAGGACATCGCGGAGGAGCTGGTCGGCCCGATCCGGGACGAGGACGACCCGCCGGAGCGCGCCCCCGCGCGGCAGGACGACGGCTCGTGGGTGGTGCCGGCCCGCTGGCGGATCGACGAGGTCGCCGACAGCACCGGCATCGCGCTGCCCGAAGCCCCGGAGTACGACACGCTGTCCGGGCTGGTCATGCGCGAGCTGGGCCGGGTGCCGGAGGTCGGCGACCGGCTGGAGATCAGCCTGCTGCCCGAGGGTGCCGAGGTCGAAGACGGTGAGGCGGAGCCTCGGGCCCTGGTCGAGGTGCTCGCCGTGGACCGGCACGTCGCCGACTCGGTACGGCTGCAACTGAGCACGCCGGGGGTGACCGCGTGAGCCCCGGCATCGCGTTGTTCAGCTCGGGGGTCCTGCTGGCGCTGAACGGGTTCTTCGTGGCCGCCGAGTTCGCCCTGGTGGCCAGCAAGCGGTACCGGCTGGAGCAGGCGGCGGCCAGCGGCGGCCGGGCGGCCCGGGCCGCGCTGGACGGTGTCCGCGAGCTGTCGCTGATGCTGGCCGGGGCGCAGCTGGGCATCACGCTGTGCACCCTGGGGCTCGGCGCGCTGGCCGAACCGGCGATCGAGCACCTGATCAGCCCGCTGCTGCACGCGGTGGGGCTGCCCGACGCGGCCAGTCACGTGGTCGCCCTGGTCTTCGCCCTCGCTCTGGTGACCTTCCTGCACCTGGTGGTGGGGGAGATGGCGCCGAAGTCGTGGGCGATCACCGACGCCGAGCGTTCGGCGACGCTGCTCGCGCTGCCGTTCCGGGCCTTCGCCCGGGTGTCCCGGCCGGTGCTGTCGGCGTTGAACGCGCTGGCCAACGCGATCCTGCGCCTGGTCGGGGTCAACCAGCAGGATCAGCTCGCCCAGGTGCACGGCCCGGACGAGCTGCGGATGCTGCTGGAGCAGTCCCGCGAGCACGGGTTGCTCGGCGCTGAGCAGCACCAGCTGCTCACCAGCATGCTGGAGTTGCAGGGCACGTCGGTGGCGCAGGTGATGGAGCCGTTCGCCACCATGGTCACCGTCCGGCGCGACGACCCGGCCGAGCGGATCGAGCAGGTCAGCCGGGACAGCGGCCGGTCGCGGCTGGCGGTCCTGGACTCCAGCGGCGACGTCTGTGGCCTGGTGCACGTCCGGGAGGCGGTACGGGTGGTCACCACCGGCCGGGCCGCCACCGCCGGGGAGCTGATGACGCCGGCTTTCACCCTCCCGGCGACGTCCTCGGTCACCGAGGCGGTGGCCGCGATGCGCGCCCGGCAGTCCCAGCTCGCGCTGGTGCGCAACGGCGGTGGTCCGGCCCGCCCGATCGGCTTCGTCGCTCTGGAGGACCTGCTGGAGGAGGTCATCGGCGAGTTCGACGACGAGACCGACACGGTGCCGCGGGGCCGGCGGTTGCGGTGAGGCGCACGCCGACCCGACCGCGCTGCTGCGGTGCGGCGGGTCGGCGCGTCAGCATCCGGTCGAGGCGGCGGGCGTGAGGTGACCGCGACCGGGTAGGCGCGGTCGGTCCGGGGCCAGGGGGGCCTCGTCCCGCGAGGGGGCGCGCGGTGCGGTTGACGGGGGTGTCTCGGGACTCCGGCTGGACCGGGCTGTCCGTGCGGACCACGCTGCCGAACCCGAGCACCCGTCCGGGCCTGCGTCTGCCGGGGCGGGTGACCCTCGCCGCCGGGCCGGACGACGTGCTCGTACGCCACATCCGGCTCGGCCTGGTCACCACTGTCGAGCCGGACGACCCGGCCGCGCCCCGGCGCCTCGTGCAGTTCTTCTCGCTGCCGATCGCCGGGCGGTTCGTGGTGCCGGCGGGTCGCCGGCGGGCGGTCGACTTCGCGTTGCCGTTGCCGTGGGAGATCCCGGTGACCACGTTCGGCGGGGTGCCGTTGCTGAGCCTGCGGATGGGTCTGCGGACCGAGGTGTCCGTCGACCCGGATCTGGACCAGGGGGCCATGGTGCCGGTCCTCGTGCACCCGATCCCCACCCAGCAGCACGTGCTGGCGGCGCTGGCCACGCTCGGCTTCATGATCCGCCAATCCGGGTTGCAGGAGGGCGGGCTGCCGGGGGTGGAGCACACCCTGCCGCTGCACCAGCGGTGGGGCTACTGGGTGGGCCCGCTCTACGCCGGCCCGATCACCGAGCTTGAGCTGATCTTCGTGACGAACTCGGCGGGCCTGGAGGTGATCATGTGGCTGGACCGTCGGCTGTCGCTGGCCGGGATCACCCACCAGAGCATCAGCCGGTTCCGGATCTGGCACGCGGACGCCGGGCAGCGGGACTGGGTCGCCACCGTGGACCGCTGGCTACGTCAGGCGATCAACCGGCACGCCGCGGCTGCCGCGCACGCCGACTGGTCCGCCACCATCAGCCGGTCCGCCCATGTCAGCCGCCACCCCGACCAGCCGATCAAACCCGGTTACGGGCTGGGCGGCACGGCCGGAAGCGGAGGCGTGGGAGGCGGCTCCGGCGGCGGCGACGGGACCTGAGGGGGGTCAGCCGGCGCTGGCGGTGGCGAGCTTGAGGCTGAAGGCGAGGAAGAGGGCTGCCACTGCGGTGGTGCCGCCCACGGCGAGGCGACGCCGTTGGCGGAACTGGGCGGCCAGGAACGTGCCCGCGAAGATCAGCGCGGTCAGGTAGAGCGCGCTGGTGACCTGGGCGATCAGGCCGAGCAGCAGGAACGACAGCGCCGGCCAGGCGTAGTCGGGATCGACGAACTGGATGAAGAACGAGATGAAGAACAGGATCGCCTTCGGGTTCAGCAGGCTGATCACCAGCGCCTTGCGGAACGGGCTGCGCATCTGCGCCGGTTCCGCGGCGTCGATGAGCCGCGGCGTGTCCGGGTCGTTGCGGTCGCGCCAGCGCCGCCAGGCGCCGCGCAGCATGGTCACCCCGACATAGCCGAGGTACGCGGCACCGGCGTACTTGACCACAAGAAAGACCGGCGGGTACGCCTTGAGCAGCGACGCCACCCCGGCGGCGGAGAGGACCATCAGCACCGCGTCGCCGACCCACACCCCGCTGGCGGCCCGGTAGCCGACGCCCACACCCCGTTTGGCGGCGGTGGACAGCACGAAGAGCGAGTTCGGTCCGGGTAGCAGGATGATGGCCACGGTGCCCAGCACGTACGTCCAGATGTCGGTGATCCCCAGCACGCCCGCCATCATCACGCCACCGACGCCGTCCGCAGAAGTCTTTCCCGCAGCCTGGCCTGTGCGTTAGGCCACTCGTCGACGGTCATCGCGTACTGCACGGTGTCCCGCCACGAGCCGTCCGGACGCTGGCAGTGCATCCGCAGCACCCCCTCCCGGGTGGCGCCGAGTCGTTCGATGGCCGCCTGCGAGCGGACGTTGCGGATGTCGGTGTGCCAGACGACCCGCACCGCGCCCAGGTCGTCGAAGGCCCGGCCGAGCAGCAGCAGCTTGGCCTCGGTGTTGATCCCGCTACGCCACCACGGCCGGCCGAGGAAGGTGTACCCGATCGCCACCGACAGTCGTTCCGGGTTGATCTCGTAGTAGGACGTGGTGCCGACCACCGCCCCGGTCCTCGCGCAGCGCTGCACCCAGGGCGCCCGCTCGCCGCGCTGCTGGGCGGCCAGCGCCGCGGCGACCACCTCGGCGGTCCCGGCCGGCTCGGTGGGCCGGGTGACGGTGAGGTGCCGCCAGACGTCGTCGTCGGCGGTGGCGCTGTGCAGGTCGTCGGCGTGCGCCAGGTCCAGCGGCTCCAGCAGGACGTGTTCGCCGCGCAGTGACACCGGGTCGTGCCAGGGCGTGCGGGCCGTCCGCAGGTACGCCGGCAGGGGCGCGGTGACCCCGGCGGCGGGTTGCGGCAGGCCGGCGGTCAGCCGCAACGGCAGTACGCCGGCCCAGTGCGGCAGGTGCAGGTCGGCCTCGTCCTCGCGGACCCCGCCGGTGCGGGACCGGACGGACACCTCCCGCAGCGGCAGCGCCAGCACGGCGGTCTCGGCCAGCTCGCGACGGTTCGGCGGGCGGCTGTCCGTGCTGCGTCCCGCGCCCACCTTGTCGACCATCGCGGTGAGCATGGCGCTCTTCTCGTGCTCGTCGGTGACCAGCCGGGCGGTGCCGAGCGCGACCACCGAACGGTAGTTGGCGCTGTGGTGGAACTGCGAGCGGGCGTAGACCAGGCCGTCGAGCAGGGTCACCGTGACGCAGACGGGCAGCCCGTCGCCCCGGGCGGCGAGCAGGGGCCGGCTGCCGGTGGACCCGTGCAGGTAGAGGGTGTCGCCGATGCGCACGTGCAGGGTGGGCAGCACCCGGGGCTCGCCGTCGACGGTGAAGCCGAGCGCACAGTGGTACGCCTCGTCGAGCACGGCGTGCGCCGCCTCCCGGTCGTAGCTCATCCGGTCGCGCGAGCGGGTGGGAGTGGTCCGGGCGGTGGGTGGATACATGCGCGCCCCTTTGTTCTAGTACAATCTCTTGTTTGTGTCAGCACGCTATCAGTTCAGCGGGACGACGGCCGTCGCGATTTCGGCCAGCATCGAGTCGGGCATCCGTACCGGCGCCCTGCCACCCGGCGCCGCCCTGCCGCCGGTGCGGGCCCTCGCCGCCGAGCTGGGCGTCAGCCCGGCCACTGTCGCCCGCGCCTATCGGGAGCTGCGCCAACGCGGCGTGCTGGCCACCGCCGGCCGCCACGGCACCCGCGTCCGTCCGCGCCCACCGGTGGCCGCCCGCCGCTCCGTGCTACGCCCCGCACCGCTGCCGGACGCCCGCGACCTGTCCCGGGGCGAGCCCGACCCCCGACTGCTGCCCCCGATCGGCCCGCACCTGGCCGCGCTCGCCGCCGACGCGGGTCCTCCGGTCGGCTACTCGCAGGCCGGCGTGCTCCCGGAGCTGGCCGAGGCCGCCCGCGCCCGGTTGAGCGCCGACGGCGTACCCGCCGGGGACCTCACCCTCACCGGCGGCGCGCTGGACGGCATCGAGCGGCTGCTCGGCGCCCACCTTCGTCCCGGTGACGCGGTGGCGGTGGAGGATCCCGGCTGGGCCAACCTGCTCGACCTGGTCGCCGCGCTCGGGCTGCGGCCGATCGGTGTGCCGCTGGACGACGAGGGTCCACTGGTGGCCGGGGTGGCGGCCGCGCTGAGCGCCGGAGCACGGGCGGTGGTGATCACCAGCCGGGCGCAGAACCCGACCGGCGCCGCCGTCTCCGCCGCCCGCGCCGAGGAGCTGCGCGCTCTGCTCGCCGGCCGACGGGACCTGCTGCTCATCGAGGACGACCACGCCGCCGAGCTGGCCCGCGTACCCCTGCATTCGCTCGCCGGCGTGACCGGAAGCTGGGCCTTCGTGCGGTCGGTGAGCAAGCCGTTCGGCCCCGACCTGCGGCTGGCGGTGCTGGCCGGTGACGAGACCACCGTGGCCCGGGTGACCGGCCGGACGCGGGTCGGCGCCGGCTGGGTGTCCACCGTGCTGCAACGGCTGGTGCTCGCCCTCTGGGGGGACCCGGCGGTCGACGAGCTGGTGCGGCGGGCGGCGCAGAGCTACGACCTGCGGCGCGAGGGCCTGTTGGCCGCGCTCGCCGAGCATGGCCTGACCGCGCACGGCCGCAGCGGCATCAACGTCTGGCTGCCGGTGCCGGACGAGACCAGCGCGCTGACCGCGTTGCGGGACGCCGGCTGGGCGGTGGCGCCCGGCGCCCTCTACCGGATCGCCGCCCCGCCCGCCCTGCGCATCACCGTCAGTTCCCTGGACGTCGAGGAGCTGACCCCCCTGGCCGCCGCCCTGGCCCGCGCCATCCATCCCTCTCCTGAAATGGGCTTCTCCACCTGACCTGCGAGCGTGACGCCCATTAAGGGGGTTTATCGGAAGAAAAAGGGGTATCGCGGCGATTCGGAGCAAGTGGGGCGGGTATGCGGGCCGCCGGAGGTGCCTGATCATGGCTGCAGGTGGGAACCGCAAGGGGCTGTGGATCGCGATCGCGATCGCCATCATCGTGATCATCATTGTGCTGATCGCCATCGCGTCCGGTGGTGGCGGGGGCGGCAACGGCTACTGACGCGGCCGGGCCGCGCCCACCCCGGGGCGTACCCGGCAGGCGATACCGAACGGGTATATAACAGTCGGCATGGCCGAGCAGACCGACAGCGCTCCCGGCGCCCAGCGGTTCATCCCGCCCGACGCCGACACCATCGACGAACTCCGCGCGGCGTCGGGTGGCTGTCGGGGCTGCGAGCTGTACCGCGACGCCACCCAGACCGTCTTCGGCCGGGGGGACGAGAGCGCCCGCGTGGTCCTCGTCGGCGAGCAGCCCGGCGACATGGAGGACCAGAAGGGCCTGCCCTTCGTCGGCCCCGCCGGACGGCTGCTGCGCCGCGCCGTCGACGACGCCAAGCTGGACCCGACGCAGCTCTACCTCACGAACGCCGTCAAGCACTTTCGTTTTGAGGCGCGCGGCAAGCGGCGCATCCACCAGACCCCGGACCAGGTGCACATCACCGCGTGCCGGCCCTGGCTGGTGGCCGAGTTTGCCCGGCTGCGCCCGGAGATCGTCGTCGTGCTCGGCGCCACCGCCGCCAAGGCGCTGCTCGGCCCGTCCTTCCGGGTGACGAGACAGCGCGGCGAGCTGCTGCCCTGGCCCGCGTCGGCCCAGCGCCCAGAGGACTTCCAACGGGTGCCGGTGGACGACACGGGGAAGCGGGCCGACGCGCCGCCGGCTCGGTTGCTGGCCACCATCCACCCGTCCGCGGTCCTGCGCGCCGACGACCAGGACAAGGCGTACGAGGGACTGGTCGCCGACCTGACGGTCGCCGCCCGCGCCCTGCCCGCCTGACCCAGGTGTTCCCGCCGGTGGTCGGGCGGTGCCCAGGCAACGCCGACGCGCCCGGCCAGAGGC
>NZ_JBFAPG010000058.1:0-20049 GCF_040675595.1 Micromonospora sp. NPDC049580 | reverse complement strand
GTGTGCTCGCCCCCGACGCCGGGGAGGTGAGCTGGGGCGGCGCGAAGCTCACCCGGCAGGACCGCCGCCGCTTCGGCTACATGCCGGAGGAACGGGGCCTGTACCCCAAGATGACCACGCGGGAGCAGGTCGCCTATCTGGGCCGGTTGCACGGCCTGGACGCCCCCGCCGCCCGCCGCGCCACGGACGCTCTGCTGGAGCGGGTCGGGCTGGGTGAGCGCGGCGACGACCTGCTGGAGACGCTGTCGCTGGGCAACCAGCAGCGGGCCCAGATCGCCGCCGCGCTGGTGCACGACCCCGAGGTGCTGGTGCTCGACGAGCCGTTCTCCGGTCTCGACCCCCTCGCCGTCGACACGGTCGTCGCCGTGTTGCGCGAACGCGCCGCTGCCGGAGTGCCGGTGCTGTTCTCCAGCCACCAACTCGACGTGGTGGAGCGCCTCTGCGACGACCTGGTGATCATCAATGACGGGGTGATCCGGGCCGCCGGAAGCCGTACGCGGCTGCGCGACTCGTACACCTCGCCCCGCTTTGAGCTGGTGGTGGCGACCGACGCCGGCTGGGTCCGCGACCAGCCCGGGGTCACCCTGGTCGAGCTGGACGGCGCGCGGGCGGTCTTCGACCTGCCGGTCGGCGCCGACGAGCAGCCCATCCTGCACGCGGCCCTCGCCCGCGGCCCGGTCCGCGCCTTCCGCCCGGTCAGCCCCTCGCTCACCGAGATCTTCCGAGAGGTCACCCAGTGAACGTCACCCAGGCCACCCGGCTGGTCGCCGAACGCGAGATCCGGGTCAAGCTCCGCGATCGCACCTTCCTGTTCGGCACGCTGTTCTTCCTGGTGATCGCCGCCGCCGGCACCATCCTGCCGCCGTTGCTCTCCGGCGGCCCGAAGAGCGTGGCCGTCACCCAGGACGCGGCCGGCCCGCTGCGCGCCGCCGGGCTCGACGTCCGGGTGGTAGCCGACGACCGGGCCGCCGAGCAGGCCGTCCGCGACGGGGACGTGGACGCCGCGGTCGTCAGCGGTCCGGCGGTGCTCGCCATGGACGACGCACCTCACGAGGTGGTCCGGGCGCTGAGCATCGCGCCGCCGGTGCGCCTCCTCGACCCCGACGCGGTCGACCCGGTGGTGGCGTTCCTGGTGCCGTTCGTGTTCGCGTTCGTCTTCTTCATCACCTCGCAGACCTTCGGCCTGCAGATCGCGCAGAGCGTCACCGAGGAGAAGCAGACCCGGATCGTGGAGATCCTGGTGGCGGCCGTGCCGGTACGGGCGCTGCTGGCCGGCAAGGTGATCGCCGGGGGCATCCTGGCGCTCGGGCAGATCGCGCTGATTGGTCTCGTAACCGTCCTCGGCATGCGGATCGGTGACAGCGGGGACCTGCTCACCCTGCTCGCTCCGGCGATCGGCTGGTTCGTGCCGTTCTTCCTGCTCGGCTTCGTGCTGCTGGCCGCGATGTGGGCGGCGGCCGGCGCCCTGGTCAACCGCCAGGAGGACATCGCCGGTGTGTCGACACCGGTGCAGCTCGCCGTCATGCTGCCGTTCTTCGCGGTGATCTTCCTGAACGACAACGCGACCGCGATGCGGGTGCTGTCGTACCTGCCGTTCTCGTCGCCCACGGCGATGCCGCTGCGGCTGTTCACCGGCGACGCGGCCGGCTGGGAGCCGATCGTGTCGCTCGCCGTCCTGCTGGTCGCCGCCGGCGCCTTCGTGGTCGCCGGGGCCCGCGTCTACGAGGGTTCGCTGCTCCGCACCAACGGCCGGACCTCGCTGCGCGCTGCTTGGCGGGAGCGCGAGAGCATCGGCTGACCGGCGACGGCCCCCCGCGGGCGTCGGTGTCCTGAGCGGACACCGGCGCCCGTCGCGTACACCGGCCACCCGACCAGGTGTTTCTCGTCGATCCGGTGCCGCAGTGCTGACCGACCACACGGCCGGCGCGGCTCACACGGCAGTCGCCCGTGGTCAGCGGGTGGGCACCGAGGCCCAGCCGGCCGGCAACCGGGGCGCCGACCAGGCCGGATCGGGTTGCCACCGCGCCCACGCCGGATCCCACCACCGCTGACCCGCGTCGAGCAGGGCGGCGATCCGGTCGCCCTCGCCGCGGATCGCGTCCGCCATGCCCGGGTAGCGCCCCTCGACGAGGCGCTGCGCGAACATCTCGACGTCCTTCCAGACGTACCGGTCGTCGTCCGCGCCCCACCACAGGTCCAGCTCGTGGTCGAGAGTGTCCACCCCGATCGGGGTACGCCGCAGCGGATCCTGCAGGTTGAAGTACCAGCCCGCGAAGTCGCGCTGCGGGCCCGTCCAGAACACGTCCACCGAGTGCGCCTCGCCCGGCCGGTGCAGCATCAGCTTGCCGTGCCCCGACCAGGAGCGGTGGCCGGCCGTCTCCCACGGGTGCCGGCCACAGGGGAAGACGCCGTCGGTCGGGAAGCCGAACTCCGCCCCCGGCGGGAGGTAGAGGGCGAGCAGGTCGGGCGAGTCCTCGACGCAGATCGTCGGGCAGCCGAACCAGACCTCGCCCCGCAGGATCTCCCGCCGGACGACCACCTCACCCGGCGCGAATCGGCGTTCCACCATCTCCCCCGGAACCTCCTCGTTCGCTCCCCGAGGAAGGAAGCCTACGGCCGCCGCTCCCCTAGACGAATAAGTCCTAACTCAAGACGGGGCTGGGGTTGCGGCGAAGGGCGCTGGTCATCCGCTTTGGCTGCCCGCCGTGTCGGACTGCTGTTGAGCGGTATACCTCAGAGGTATGAATATGACTCTGAGGTATACCGCTTACGACCGCATCCGCCCCGACGGAGGTGACCGAGGGTCACCGCTGGCCGCGCCCACCGCCCCAGCCAAGATTAGGCCTTGGCGTGGGTCACGAACGCGGCCCAGGCCGCCGGGGAGAAGGTGAGCGCCGGCCCCTCGACGTCCTTGCTGTCCCGGATGGCCACGACACCGGGAAGGTTGTCCGCGACCTCCACGCAGTTGCCCTCATTGCCACTACGTGTGCTCGTGCGCCAGCGGGCACCGGTCAGATCACTCATCGTAGGTCTCCTTGATCACTGTGCTCACCAGATCCTCCGAGGCGCGCTCGGGCAGGGCAAGATCCCAAAGCGCCTGCCAGACCTCAGAGTACGTCTGGACCTCCGCCGGACGATCGAGGTAGAGGCCACCGGTCAGCGACTCGCTGTAGACCGTGC
This sequence comes from Micromonospora sp. NPDC049580, assembly GCF_040675595.1. Taxonomy (NCBI): domain Bacteria; kingdom Bacillati; phylum Actinomycetota; class Actinomycetes; order Micromonosporales; family Micromonosporaceae; genus Micromonospora; species Micromonospora sp. NPDC049580. The sequence continues at coordinate 16,869 of NZ_JBFAPG010000058.1, read as the reverse complement.
TGGGCTCCGCCGGCCGGGTGCCGACTGCCGAAAAATCGAGCAAGACGAAGGCTCCGGCAACGGATGCCCGGTGCGGTCCGATCCCCAGCGGCAGCACCCGGACGGCGATGTTCGGCGCTTGAGCGGCGTTGACCAGGTGAGCGAGTTGCATCCGCCAGCCCTCGATGTCATCGATGGGTCGGCGGACCACGGCTTCGTCGATCACGACATCAAGACGCGGGGCCGCAGGACTGCGCCTGGTCAACAGCTTCTGTCGCTGCATCCGTAGGGCGACCTTCTGCGCCACCTCCTGCGGGGTACGCCCGGGTTTGGTCTCGAACACCGCGGCCATGTACTCCGGGGTCTGGAGGAGTCCGGGAATGAGGGTCGGCTCGTACTGGCGGATGGAAGAGGAGGCGGCCTCCAGTCCCACATACAACTCGAACCAGCCCGGGATCACCTCGTCATAGGCGTGCCACCACCCCCGGGACTTGCTCTCCCGGGCAAGACTGACCAACACCTCGGTCAGTTCGGCAGACGTGCCGTAGAGCTGACACATCAACACCACGTCATGAGTACGCAGCGCAGTCTGGCCACTCTCCAACCGGTACATCTTGGCGCGGGACCATTCGAGGTCATTGGCGGCAGCCTCAAGGTTGATTCCGGCTTCCTCACGTGCCTGGCGCAGAAGCCGCCCGAGTTGCCGCCGTGGGACTGACGAACCGACCTCACTCATTCGGCCTCCGGTCTCACCTCTCGTGGCCTGTCTGTCTCATCTGGAACAGCATGGCCGGCCAAACGAGACGCCGTCAATCTCGAAGCGCGGTTTTCGGTGTGAGACGTTGCAGATCGTTGGCCGGCAACGGAATCCTGCCTGCTAGATGCCCTACTCGCATTGACTTCGGGAGGCAGGCCGTGTGCCGTTGGAAGTGGTTTCACCGACCGGATGAGCCAGTCGACGTGGTGGAGCGGACCCGGTTCCCGGGCCGGGCTGGCGCCTACCGGCGCACCACGCCGCTCGCGTCGAGCGAGGAGAAGAGCGCGGCGTCGCCCCAGCGAGGTGATCGCCATGATGGGTGAGGAGCCCCGACCCGAGCCGCCGTTCCTCGTGACGATGGCGAGCTACGTGATCGACTTTCATCATCGCAACGTCTGCACCAGGTGCGGCCCGGATGGTTCGTGTCCCCGGCTGGTCGAGGCAAGTGATCATCTCAAGGCGTGGCGCGACCGGAAATCCGGCGGCCGTGCGGGCGGGTGACCTCTTTCAGGTCACCCGCGCGGCGAGTATCCAGTTCAGCCGGCCGATCCTGTTCCGCGTCATCCGCGTTCTCGACTGGCCAACCTATGACGGGTGGGTCTGGCTCGACGGCTACGAGGTGGGGCCGAGACTGGACGCGATCGCCCGACGGTCGATCTTCGTGCGGCCTGCCGGGCTGCTGCCGGTGGCACCCGTCATCCCGAGCCGATCAAGGGGGCGCTGACACACGTCAGGTCGCCGATGTGGGGGCAACCGCTCGCGCGGACACCCCCACATCGGCGACCTGGTGTGGATCACGCCGGGCAGGCCGGACGGGCCGGACGGGCCGGACCTCAGGCGTCGACGGCCGCCATCACGTCGTCGCTGACGTCGAAGTTCGCGTAGACGTTCTGCACGTCGTCGCAGTCCTCCAGGACGTCGATCAGCTTGAAGATCTTGCGGGCGCCCTCTTCGTCGAGCGGGACGTTCATGCTGGGGATCAGGGAGGACTCGGCCGACTCGTACTCGATGCCGGCGTCCTGCAGCGCGGTGCGCACCGGAATCAGGTCGGTCGGCTCGGAGACCACCTCGAACGCCTCACCGAGGTCGTTGACCTCCTCGGCGCCGGCGTCGAGGACGGCCATCATCACGTCGTCCTCGCTGGTGCCCTCCTTGGGCACGATCACCACGCCCTTGCGGGAGAACATGTACGACACCGAGCCGGCGTCGGCGAGCGAGCCGCCGTTGCGGGTGAGCGCGGTGCGCACCTCGGTGGCCGCCCGGTTGCGGTTGTCGGTGAGGCACTCGATGAGCATGGCCACGCCGTTCGGGCCGTACCCCTCGTACATGATGGTCTGCCAGTCGGCGCCGCCGGCTTCCAGGCCGGAGCCGCGCTTGACGGCGCGATCGATGTTGTCGTTCGGCACCGAGCTCTTCTTCGCCTTCTGGATCGCGTCGAAGAGCGTCGGGTTGCCGGAGGGGTCGCCGCCACCGGTCCGCGCGGCCACCTCGACGTTCTTGATCAGCTTGGCGAACATCTTGCCGCGCTTGGCGTCGATGACGGCCTTCTTGTGCTTGGTCGTCGCCCACTTTGAGTGGCCGGACATCTTCTACCTCCGTCTGTCATTGCACGCCTGCGTCGACTGCCGCACCGATTCCGCGCCGCATCGGCGATCCGGCGGCCGGTCGGCCCCGCGGGAAGTGCCGCGCCGGGCGACGGCCCTGCCGAACCGCGACAATCTTACCGAGGTCACACCCCGCCATGTCACACCCGGGACCGGCCCGGGGCGGTGGCACGGCGCCGGGGCCTGCCCAGACCAACGATCCGGGGGCGGGATTCATGCCCGCCTCCGCGCTTCCGCCGCTCAGGCGGCGCGCACCAGCTCCACGAAGTACGCGTGTACGCGCAGGTCACCCGTCAGCTCAGGGTGGAACGAGGTGGCCAGCAGGTTGCCCTGCCGCACCGCCACGATCCGCTCGGCGGCCGGGCCGCCGGTCACCTTCCCGATCACCTGGACTGCCGCGCCGACGCGCTCGACCCACGGCGCGCGGATGAACACCGCGTGGAACGGCTCCCCCGGCACGCCGGCGACCTCCACCGGCGCCTCGAACGAGTCGACCTGCCGGCCGAACGCGTTACGCCGTACCGTCATGTCGATGCCGGCGAAGCCGCGCTGGTCGGCCCGACCGTCCAGCACCTCGGTGGCCAGCATGATCATGCCGGCGCAGGAGCCGTAGACCGGCATGCCGTCGGCGATCCGCTTGTCGATCGGCTCGCGCATCTCGAAGATGTCGGCGAGCTTGCTGATGGTGGTGGACTCGCCCCCCGGGATCACCAGCCCGTCGACCGCGTCCAGCTCGCTCGGGCGGCGGACCGGGCGGGCATCCGCGCCCGCCGCGGCCAGCGCAGCCACGTGCTCCCGGACGTCGCCCTGGAGCGCGAGCACACCGATGGTGGGTTGGTTCATCCTCACCAACCGCGCTCGGCCAGGCGGTGCGGCTGCGGGATCTCGTCGACGTTGATGCCGACCATCGCCTCACCCAGACCCCGGGAGACCTTCGCCAGCACATCCGGGTCGTCGTGGAAGGTGGTGGCCTTGACGATCGCGGCGGCCCGCTGAGCCGGATTGCCGGCCTTGAAGATGCCGGAGCCGACGAAGACGCCCTCCGCGCCGAGCTGCATCATCATCGCCGCGTCGGCCGGCGTGGCGATCCCGCCGGCGGTGAACAGCACCACCGGCAGCTTGCCGCTCTCGGCGACCTCCTTGACCAGCTCGTACGGGGCCTGCAGCTCCTTGGCCGCGACGTACAGCTCGTCGGCCGGCAGCGAGGACAGCCGGCGGATCTCCTGGCGGATCTTGCGCATGTGGGTGGTGGCGTTGGAGACGTCGCCGGTGCCGGCCTCGCCCTTGGAGCGGATCATGGCCGCGCCCTCGGTGATCCGGCGCAGCGCCTCGCCCAGGTTGGTCGCGCCACAGACGAAGGGCACGGTGAACGCCCACTTGTCGATGTGGTTCGCGTAGTCGGCCGGGGTCAGCACCTCGGACTCGTCGACGTAGTCGACGCCGAGCGACTGGAGGATCTGCGCCTCCACGAAGTGACCGATGCGGGCCTTGGCCATCACCGGGATGGACACCGCCTCGATGATCCCGTCGATCATGTCGGGGTCGCTCATCCGGGACACCCCGCCCTGCGCGCGGATGTCGGCGGGCACCCGCTCCAGGGCCATCACCGCGACCGCGCCGGCGTCCTCGGCGATCTTGGCCTGCTCGGCGTTGACGACGTCCATGATCACGCCGCCCTTGAGCATCTCGGCCATGCCCCGCTTCACGCGGGCCGTGCCGACGACGGGGGCGGTGCCGGTGGTCGAGGCGGTGGTTTCGGGCACGGGTCATCGCTCCTTGGACGTGCGGTGGGGGTGGCAGCGGAAATGCTACGCACTGGTCAACGCCGCGCCGACAGCCAATCAGACCCCCGGTGGCCTGCACTGTGGCCCTGCTCACCGCCGCGCCGGCCCGCCCCGGTCAGCCTCCGCCCGCCCCGATCAGCCGGCCGGAACGTCGGCCGGCACGACGAGCGTCGGGTCGTCGATGTCGAAGTAGCGCGGCCACTCCCGGCCCCGCCCCATCCGAAACAACCGCACCAGCGGACGACTGCGCGCCGACCGGGCGTCGCGAACCAGGTCGGTGTGCACCTGCCGGGACAACGCGAGACGGCGGCTCGCCGCGATGACCGCCGTGCAGTCCGGATCGGCCGCGTCCAGCCGCACCGAGCGCAACTGCCGGGTCAGGTCGTTCTCAGCCGCCTCCCGCTCCTGCGGCGGAGCGTCCAGCGCGATCCGGGCCGCCGCGTACAACTCGACGCCGAAACGCCGCTCCGCCAGCACCGCCGCGGCCGCTGCCCGGCGCAGCAGGTGGGCGTCGAGGGCCCGCGCCGCCAGCTCCGCGCGGCCCTGCAGCCGCTCGACCCGGCCGGCGGTCCAGATGAGGTACGCCGCAAGCACCCCCACGAGCACACTCGCGGCCACCACCCACCACATGTGCGGCATCGTAGTGCTGCTCCGTTTCTCCTCCGTTGCGCACGCCCGCGCCGGTCACCGGCGTCACCAGCCGCACCATCCGTCACGCGGGTCAGCCCAGCCCCACCCATTCCTGGTCGATGACCCGCCCGTCGGTCGCCTCGATCGCCGCTGCGTATACCTCAAGAACACGCCGAGCAACCACCGGCCAGTCGAAATTCGCCACCACCTGATCGCCGCAGGCGCTCAGCGTGGCCCGCCCGGCCGGGTCGTCGAGCAGCTCGGACAGGGCGTCACGCAATCCCACCGCGTCTCCGGTCGGGAACAGCCGCCCCGCCCGCCCACCGTCGAGCACCCGGCGGAACGCGTCCAGGTCACTCGCGATCACCGTGGTGCCGGCGGCCAGCGCCTCGGTGAGGATCATCCCGAACGACTCGCCGCCGGTGTTCGGCGCCACGTACAGGTGCACGCTGCGCAGCATCCGGGCCTTGTCCGCCTCGGAGACCAGCCCGAGGAACGTCACCCGCTCCCGCAGCGCGGCCGGGAACTGGTCGTACAGGTCGTCCGGGTCACCCGGGCCGGCGACCAGCAGCCGCAACCCCGGGCGGGTCGCCGCCAGCGCCACGAAGGCGTCCCGCAGCACCGGGAAACCCTTGCGCGCCTCCGTGAACCGGCCCAGGAAGCCCACCGTGCCGCCGGTGCCCGGCCCGCACTCCCCCGGCCAGCCTGGCAGCGGCTCGGCGTCGGCGAACTTCGCCACCGCCACCCCGTTGGGGATCTCCACCGCGCCGCCGTCCATGTGCTCGACCTGCACCTTGCGGGCCAGCGCGCTCACCGCGATCCGGGCGGTGATCCGCTCCAACACGATCTGCAGCACACCCTGCGCGGCGGCCAGCACCCGCGAACGGGTCATCGCCGTGTGGAACGTGGCCACCACCGGGCCGCGAGCGGAGAGCACCGCCAGCAGCGACAGGCTCAACGTCAGCGGCTCGTGCACGTGCAGCACGTCGAAGTCACCGTTGGTGAGCCAGCGCCGGACCCGCGCGGTCGAGACCGGGCCGAACGCGATCCGGGCCACCGACCCGTTGTACGGCAGCGGCACCGCCCGGCCGGCGGACACCACGTACTCCGGCAGCGGCGAATCCTCATCCGCCGGAGCGAGCACGCTGACCTCGTGACCGAGCACGATCAGCGCCTCGGCGAGATCCATGACGTGGTTCTGCACCCCGCCGGGGACGTCGAACGAGTACGGGCACACGATGCCGATCCGCATGCGTCAGCCCACCCCTTCAGCCCTGGCCGGGGGCTGACGAGGGCAGCGCCGTGCCCTCCCCCGCCCTCCTCTGGTCCAACCACATCCGCTGCAACATGTGCCAGTCTTCCGGATGCCGGGCGATACCCGCCGCCAGACCGTCGGCGATCAGCTGGGTCAGGGACCGGACCCGCTGGTCCAGAGGCCCCGCCTCGGGCCCGGGCACCGGCAGCGGGCCGGCGAGCGAGGCGCACGCCACGTCCTGCTCGTACCACAACGAGGCCACGTACAGCGGCGCTCCGGTGTGCAGGGCGAGCAGCGCCGGCCCGGCCGGCATCCGGGTCTTCCCACCGAAGAAGTCCACCTCCACCCCCCGGGCGGAGAGGTCCCGGTCGGCCAGCAGCGGCACCACCGCGCCGGCGCGGACGCGGTCCAGCAGCACGTCGAACGCCGGACGCGGGCCACCGTGGGTGGGCAGGATCTCCATCCCGAGCTCGGCCCGGAAGGCCAGGAAACGCTCGTACACGCCCTCCGGCTTGAGCCGCTCCATGACGGTGGTGATCGGCCAACCGGTGGCCGCGACCCAGGCGCCCGCGGCATCCCAGTTGCCGGCGTGCGGCAGCGCCACCACCGCGCCCCGGCCGGCGGCCACGTCGGCGGCGAGCAACTCCGCGCCGTCGAGGCGGAACCCAGCCAGGATCTGCTCCCGGCTCAACGCGGGCAGCCGGAACGCCTCCATCCAGTACCGGGCGTACGAGCGCAGCCCGCGCTTGACGAGATCGTCCAGCTCCGCCTCGGGCAGCTCCGGGCCGACCACCCGGCGCAGGTTCGCGCGCAGTCGGGCCGTACCCCCGCCACCGCCGCGATGGGCGCGGTCCGCGCCCGCCTGGAACGCCGCCGCCACCAACGGCCGGGGAAGCGCGCGGACCAGCCGCCATCCGGCGACGTAGCCCAGCTCGGTGAGGTTCACGCGGCCCGGCCGCCGGTCGTCCGACGCCGTGTCGCCGGCAGCCCGCTCACGCCTGGCCGTCCGGCTGGAGCTGCTGGGCCTGGCGGTAGACGTGCGCCACCCGCTGCCCCACCGTGAAGATCGAGATGGCGGCGAGCAGCCAGAGCGCGATCTCCAGCGCCGGCTTCACGCCGACGCCCGTGAGGATCCCGCCGACGCCGACGATCAGCAGCCGCTCGGTGCGCTCGGCGATGCCCACGTTGCAGGTCATGCCCAGCCCTTCGGCACGCGCCTTCACGTAGGAGACGAGCCCGCCGGCGGCCAGGCACAGCAGTGCGGCGGCCACCCCGGAGTGGTCGCCCCGGGTGGCCAACCAGTAGGCCACCGCGCCGAAGACGGCGCTGTCGGCGACCCGGTCCATGCTTGAGTCGAGGAACGCGCCGAAGCGGGTGGAGCCGCCGCTCATCCGGGCCATCGTCCCGTCGAGCAGGTCGGTGAGCGCGAACACGGTCACGATCAACGCGCCCGCGACCAGATGGCCGCGGGCACCGAAGCCGAGCGCGCCGATGAGCACACCAACGGTGCCCGCGACGGTGACGGCATTGGGAGTGACGCCCGCGCGCAGGAGGGCACGTGCGATCGGCTCGACGACGCGGGTCATCCCCGCGCGGGCCGACACTTGGAAGATCTTCGCCATGGCGGTCCCCACGATAACGGTCCGCCCAGGTCCGGCGATACGGCCGGTCCCTGCGACCCGCCCGGGGCAGGCTTGTGCCTGTACGGCAACGGGTGTGAGATCGAGCCGGGAGGTGAGCCAGCTCACCCGCCCGCCCGTTGAGTTCCCGCTGTGCAGCAGACCACCGGAGGATATCGCCGCGCACTCGCCCCGGGCCGCTTCCACCTCGCGCGGCGGTCGCCACCCACCACCGGCTGAGGGAGGTGCGCCCCATGGCGCAGAAAAATCAGGAAAAGGGGGCCACCGGCGGCACGCCGGTGGTGACCGACCCCGCGCGGGTACGCAACGTGGTGCTCGTCGGGCATTCCGGAGCGGGCAAGACGACGCTCGTCGAGGCGCTGCTCGCCGCGACCGGCACCATCGGCCGGGCCGGCAGCGTCGTCGACGGCACCACGGTCGGCGACCACGACCCGGCCGCCGTACGCCAGCAGCGCTCGGTGAGCCTGTCCTGCGCGCCCCTGCTGCACAACGGCATCAAGGTCAACCTGCTGGACACACCCGGGTATGCCGACTTCGTCGGCGAGCTGCGGGCCGGCCTGCGGGCCGCCGACGCCGCGCTGTTCGTCGTCTCGGCGGCCGGTGGGATGGACGCCGCCACGGTGGCGCTGTGGGAGGAGTGCGCCGCGGTCGACATGCCGCGCGCCGTCGCGGTGGCCCGACTGGACCAGCCCCGCGCCGACTTCGATGAGGCAGTGGCGCTCTGCCAGCGGGTCTTCGGCGACAACGTGATGCCCCTGTACCTGCCGATGCTCGGCGACGACGGGGTCTCCACCGAGGGCCTTCTCGGGCTGATCACCCGACGGGTCTTCGACTACTCCGCCGGGCTGCCCGCCGACGTGCGCGACCCGGACCCGGAGCACCAGCGGGCCATCGACGAGTCCCGCGACGAGTTGATCGAGGGGATCATCGCCGAGAGTGAGGACGAAACCCTCATGGACCGCTACCTCGACGGCGAGGAGATCAGCACCGAGGTGCTCATCGAGGACCTGGAGAAGGCCGTCGCGAGGGGCCACTTCTACCCGGTGGTGCCGGTCTGCGCCGAGACCGGCGTCGGTCTGGACACCCTGCTGGAGGTGCTGACCGCCGCGTTCCCGTCACCGCTGGAGCATGAGCTGCCGGCGGTCACCGGCGTGGACGGCTCGCCCCGCCCGCCGCTGACCTGCGACCCGGACGGCCCGCTCGTCGCCGAGGTCGTCAAGACCACCGTCGACCGCCACGTCGGTCGGGTCTCGCTGGTCCGGGTCTTCTCCGGCACGCTGCGCCCCGAACAGACCGTGCACATCTGCGGGCACGGCATGGCCGAGCGCGGGCACCCCGACCACGACGCCGACGAGCGGGTCGGGCACATCTACACCCCGCTGGGCGCGACCCTGCGCGAGGTGCCGCACTGCGTGGCCGGCGACATCTGCGCGATCACCAAGTCGGGCAGCGCGGAGACCGGCGACACCGTCTCGGCCAAGGACGACCCGCTGCTGATCGCGCCGTGGGAGATGCCGGAGCCGCTGCTGCCGGTGGCGATCGTCGCCCGCAGCCGCGCCGACGAGGACGCGCTGGCCCGCAACCTCGCCCGGCTGGTCGCCGGCGACCCCACCCTGCGGCTGGAACGCAACCCGGAGACCCACCAGCTGGTGCTCTGGTGCATGGGCGAGGCGCACGCCGACGTCGTGCTGGACCGGCTGCGCGCCGGAGGCGTCGAGCTGGACACCGAACCGGTCAAGGTGTCGCTGCGCGAGACGCTGACCGTGCCGGCACGGGGGCACGGCCGGCACGTCAAGCAGTCCGGCGGCCACGGCCAGTACGCGGTCTGCGACATCGAGGTGGAGCCGCTGCCCCGCGGCGCCGGCTTCGAGTTCGTCGACCGGATCGTCGGCGGCGCGGTGCCGCACAACTACATCCCGTCAGTCGAGAAGGGCGTCCGCGCCCAGCTGGAACGCGGGCTGGTCGCCGGCCATCCGGTGGTGGACCTGCGGGTCACCCTCGTCGACGGCAAGGCGCACAGCGTCGACTCCTCCGACGCGGCCTTCCAGACCGCCGGCGCGCTCGCGCTGCGCGACGCCGCCGAGCGCGGCCAGCCGACGCTGCTGGAACCGATCGACGAGGTGATCGTCCGGGTGCCGGACGGCTCGGTGGGCGCGGTGATGGGCGACCTGTCCAGCCGGCGCGGCCGGGTGCTCGGCACCGAACCCGACGAGGACGCCGAGGGCCGTACCCTCGTGCGCGCCGAGGTGCCGGCCACCGAACTGCTCCGCTACGCCGTCGAGCTGCGCTCGATGACCGCCGGCACGGGCACCTTCCGCCGCCACTTCGTACGCCACGACCCGATGCCCACCCACCTGGCCGACCAGGCCCGCAAGGAACACACCCCGTAATCCTGCGTGCCCCCTGCGTATTCGCTGGCCCTGTCTGCCCGCTGGCCCTGGTGCCCGCGCGCCTGTCCCGGACGACTCCCCGTCGCGCGCGAGCCGTCGCGCGTGGGCGGGGCTGCGGCGCGGCCTACGTGTTCGCGTCCTGTCGAGCTGCCCCACATTCGGGGCGCCGCTGCCGGAGCGGACCACATCCGCACCGACGCTGCCCCAGATCTGGGGCAGCTCGACAGGACGCGACACCAGCACAGCACGCGGCGCCGCCATGGCACACGGCACCGCGCGGCACGCCACAGCACGGGACGGGACGGGACCGGCGTCGGAGAGGGCGTGCCCGCACTGCGCGCGGTGTGCGGGTCAGGGGTGGGTCGTGGGGTGGGTGGGGCGGGGCCAGTGTGGGCGATCGGCGTCGCGCAGCGCGGCGGTGCGCAGGGCGGCGAGTTGGCGTTCCACCTCGACGAACTGGTCCGGCGCCAGCGGCCCCCGGCGCAGCGCGGCGGCGTTCTCCTCGACCTGGGCGACCGTACGGCAGCCGGGGATCGGGATGGTGCGCCCGCTGCGTGCCCAGATCCAGCCCAGCGCGCCCTGGGCGAGGGTGCGCCCGTCGGCGGTCAGCGCGGCGCGGACCGCCCCGACCCGGCGCAGCCACTCCGGCGCGGGCCGGCCGCCGCGGAACCACTCCAGCCAGCCTGGCGCCAACCCGCGCACGTCGTCGCGGGGCAACGTCGACGTGGCCGTGTACTTGCCGGTGAGCAGGCCCATCCCCAGCGGCCCCTGGTTGACGCTGGCCAGGTCGTACTTGTCGCAGACGGCGAGCACCTCGGGGGCGTCGCGCAGCACTGACAGGGCGTGCTGCACGGCGGTGGCGCCGGAGGCGGCCTGTCCGAAGGCGGCGGCCCGGTCCGGGCGGTCGGTGCTCCACCCGTACGCGCGGATCAGGCCCTCGGCGACCAGGTCCTCGCAGACGCCGATCAGCGCCTCCGCGCGGGGCACCGGCAGGTCGGCCAGGTGCAGCTGGTAGAGGTCGATCCGGTCGGTGCCCAACCGGCGCAGCGACGCGGTCACGGCCCGCCGCAGGTACGCCGGTGACGCGTCCTCCCCGGTCGCCTGCCGGGTCGCCTCGTCGAACGTGTAGCCCCACTTGGTGGCGATCACGGCCTCGTCCCGGCGGCCGGCGAGGGCCCGCCCCAGCACCCGCTCGCCGTGCCCCGCGCCGTACGTGTCGGCGGTGTCGAAGAGTGTGATGCCCTCCTCGAGCGCGCGGCGTACCGCCCGCACGGACTCGTCGTCGTCGACCGCGCCCCAGCCCAGCGGCTGGCTGCCCTCCGCCCATGGACCGGCGATCGCCCAGCACCCCATGCCGAGGGCGCTGACCTCGATGCCGCTGCGCCCCAACATCCGTGTCGTCACTGCCATCGGCCGATCGTGCCACCTTCACCGGGCGGGGCGTAGCAACTCCGCACGCGGAAACGCGGTACGCGCGCGCCGGGGCCGTACGGCATGATCGACGCCATGCGACGGCTGGGCGTGGACATCGGCGGTGTGCTCATCGAGCCGGCCGACGACGACGCCGACACCTCCTTCTTCGGCGCGCACTACCTGCGGACGCCCATGGTCGACGGGGCATTCGACGCGCTCGGAGCGCTCGGGCCGGCGTTCGACGAGGTGCACCTCGTCTCCAAGTGCGGCGAGTCCACCGAGCGGCGGACCCGGGAGTGGCTGGCCCACCACGATCTCACGGCTCGCACCGGGATCCCCGTCGAGCGGGTGCACTTCTGCCGGACCCGGCCGGCCAAGGCGCCGATCGCCCGGCGGCTCGACCTGACCCACTTCGTCGACGACAGGCTGGAGGTGCTCGGCTACCTCGACTCGGTGCCGCACCGCTACCTGTTCCGGCCCCGCCGGGCGGAGGTCGCCGCGCACGCCGCGCTGCTGCCCCGCGTACACCCGGTAAGGAGCTGGGCGGAGCTTGCCGACCTGCTGCGCGCCGACTAGCCGGACCGGCGCGGTCCTCGCGGCGGCGAGGTCAGGCCCGGCGGGTCAGGACGGCCAGGCGCGGGCGAGCAGGTCGCGGGTGTCGCCGAGCAGCTGGGGCAGCACCTTGGTGCGGCCGATCACCGGCATGAAGTTCGCGTCGCCGCCCCAGCGCGGCACCACGTGCTGGTGCAGGTGGGCGGCGATGCCGGCGCCGGCCACCCCGCCCTGGTTCATGCCCAGGTTGAAGCCGTGCGCGTTGCTGACCTTGCGGATCACCCGCATCGCGGTCTGGGTGTACGAGGCGAGCTCGACCGTCTCCGGCTCGTCGAGGTCGGTGTAGTCGGCGACGTGCCGGTACGGGCAGACCAGCAGGTGCCCCGGGTTGTACGGGTAGAGGTTGAGCACCACGAAGACGCGCTCGCCGCGGGCGACCACCAGGCTCTCCTCGGAGGGCAGCCCGGGGGCCAGACAGAACGGGCAGCCGGTCGGCTTCTCGTAGCCCTCGGCCGGGCGGTCCTCGCCGGAGATGTAGGTCATCCGGTGCGGCGTCCAGAGCCGATCCAGGCCGTCCGCCATGCCGTCGCTGTCCGTGTGCCGCTCCGCCCCTGTCACGAGCCGATCCTACGGAGCCGCGTGGGCCAGCCGCGACACCCGTCACCGGGAAACTCCTTGCTGCAAGTTGTTGACGGATTGCCGCCGAGACCTGAAACTTCCATGCATTCAGGCACTTGAATAAATGAATGGAGAGCTTCATGATCCGACGACTCGGCAGGGTCATCGCGGCGCTCGCGCTGGCCGTCGCCACCACGGTGACCGGGGTCACCCTCACCGCCAGCGCGGCGCACGCGGACGGCTGCTACACCTGGGGGCGCACCCTGTCGCAGGGGATGTCCGGCGAGGACGTCCGGCAACTCCAGATCCGCGTCGCCGGCTACCCCGGCTACGGCGCCGTGCTCACCATCGACGGCGCCTACGGCCCCGCCACCCGGTCCGCGGTGATCCGCTTTCAGCAGGCGTACGGGTTGGGCGCGGACGGCGTCGCCGGCCCGCAGACCTTCAACCGGCTGTACGCCCTCCAGGACGACGACTGCACACCGGTCAACTTCAGCTACGCCGAGCTGAACAACTGCAACAGCACCTGGTCCGGCGGAGCGGTCGCGGCGAGCACCGCCCGCGCCAACGCGCTCGTCTCGATGTGGAAGCTCCAGGCCCTGCGGCACGCCCTCGGCGACGTGCCCATCGCGATCAGCAGCAGCTTCCGTAGCTACGCCTGCAACAGCGCGGTCGGCGGGGCCTCGAACAGCCGCCACCTGTACGGCGACGCGGTGGACCTGGTCGGCTCACCGTCGCTGTGCCGGCTGGCTCAGCAGGCCCGCAACCACGGCTTCGGACAGATCCTCGGCCCCGGCTACCCGGACCACAACGACCACACCCACGTCGCGGCGGTCGGCGGCTGGTCGGCACCCACCTGCGGCATCTGACCAGGCTGACGCCCGCTTCGGGCGGGATCGCGCCCGAACATGGAAGTAGTGGCCTCCCACGGCGGGGAGACCACTACTTCCTGGATCGAGCACGATCGCGACACGCGACACGCGACGCCGACGCCGGCTACTCCGGTGCGGCCGACGGGCCGACGTTCGTGCGGGAGGTCACCACGTCGAGGACGTGGGTGACCGCCTGGGCGATCGGCACACCGTTGCGCTGGGAGCCGTCGCGGTAGCGGAAGGACACCGTGCCGGCCGCCACGTCGTCGTCACCGGCGATCACCATGAACGGGATCTTCTGCTGCTGCGCCGTACGGATCTTCTTCTGCATCCGGTCGTCACCCGCGTCCACCTGGGCCCGGATGCCCTCGGCCCGCAGCGCCGCGACGAAGCCGTGCAGGTAGTCGGTGTGGTCCTCGCGGATCGGAATGCCCACCACCTGCACCGGGGCCAGCCAGGCCGGGAAGGCGCCCGCGTAGTGCTCGGTGAGCACCCCGAAGAACCGTTCGATCGACCCGAACAGCGCCCGGTGGATCATCACGGGCCGCTGGCGGCTGCCGTCGGCGGCCTGGTACTCCAACCCGAACCGCTCCGGCTGGTTGAAGTCGACCTGGATGGTGGACATCTGCCAGGTCCGGCCAATCGCGTCGCGCGCCTGCACGGAGATCTTCGGCCCGTAGAACGCCGCGCCACCCGGATCGGGCACCAGCTCCAGACCCGAGGTCTCGGCGGCGGTCCGCAGCGCCTCGGTCGCCTCCGCCCAGTCCTCGTCGGCGCCGATGAACTTGGGCGAGTCGTCCCGGGTCGACAGCTCCAGGTAGAAGTCGTCCAGGCCGTAGTCGCGCAGCAGGTCCAGCACGAAGCTGAGCAGCGTGGACAGCTCGCCGGCCATCTGCTCGCGGGTGCAGTAAATGTGCGAGTCGTCCTGGGTCAGGCCACGGACCCGGGTCAGGCCGTGCACGACGCCGGACTTCTCGTACCGGTAGACCGTGCCGAACTCGAACATCCGCAGCGGCAGCTCACGGTACGACCGCCCCCGCGACCTGAAGATCAGGTTGTGCATCGGGCAGTTCATGGCCTTGAGGTAGTAGTCCGCGCCCTCCAGCTGCATGGGCGGGAACATCGTGTCCGCGTAGTACGGCAGGTGCCCGGAGGTGTGGAACAGCTGCGCCTTGGAGATGTGCGGGGTGTTGACGAACTCGTACCCCGCCTCCTCGTGCCGCCGCCGCGAGTAGTGCTCCATCTCGCGGCGGATGATGCCGCCCTTGGGGTGGAAGACCGCCAGGCCCGAGCCGATCTCGTCGGGGAAGCTGAACAGGTCGAGGTCCGCGCCGAGCTTGCGGTGGTCGCGCCGGGCGGCCTCCTCCAACAGCTTCAGGTACGCCTTGAGCTCGTCGCGGGTCGGCCACGCGGTGCCGTACACCCGCTGCAGTTGGGGGTTCTTCTCCGACCCGCGCCAGTACGCGGCGGCCGAGCGCATCAGCTTGAACGCGCCGATCAGTCGGGTGGTCGGCAGGTGCGGACCCCGGCACAGGTCCGACCAGCAGACCTTGTCCTCCTTGGCGTCGAGGTTGTCGTAGATGGTCAGCTCGCCGCCGCCGACCTCCATCACCTCGTCGGTGTCCAGGCCCTCGCCCTTGACCTCGATCAACTCCAGCTTGAACGGCTCGTCGGCCAGCTCGGCGCGCGCCTCGTCGAGGCTGCCGAAACGGCGGCGACGGAACCGCTGCCCGGACTTGACGATCTCCTGCATTCGCTTTTCGATCTTGCTGAGGTCATCGGGCTGGAACGGCTTGGCGACGTCGAAGTCGTAGTAGAAGCCGTTCTCGATGGGCGGGCCGATGCCCAGCTTGGCCTCGGGGAAGATGTCCTGCACGGCCTGGGCGAGCACGTGCGCGGTGGAGTGGCGCAGCACGGTGAGCCCGTCGGGCGAGTCCAGGCTGACCGGCTCGACGACGGTCTCCTCGGTCGGCGCCCAGTCCAGGTCGCGCAGCTGACCCTGCGGGTCGCGGACCACGACGATCGCCTTGGGGCCGTTCGCGGGCAGTCCGGCCGCGGCCACCGCGTCGGCCGCCGTCGTCCCGGCGGCGACGACGACAGGGTCGGCCACGGCGGGGGTACGGGGTGCGGACACGGTGACTCCTCCAAGCAGTACGAAACGATGCCGATCCTCGGCTCCTGCCGATGCTATCGGTCCACCCCCTCGCGGCCGGGAAGGGCACCTTCCTCGCGTCCGGCGTTGAACCTTTCGCGCCTGCCAGCCGAACTAGAAGGTGTGGCCGGAAACCGGAGCCGGTCACGTCGAGACGGATGGGGGCACGAGATGGCGAGCACGCACGGCGGAGGCCGCCCGCGGCGAATCGCGGCGGTGACCGCGCTGACCGCCGCGGGGCTGCTGCTCTGGCCCGGTACGGCGGCGCACGCCGCGGACGTGACGACCACCCCGACCGAGGCACGGCAGGGCGACGCCGTACGGCTGGAGTTCAGCGTGCCCGAGGAGCGGGCCGGCACGAAGACCACCCGGATCGAGGTCCGGTTGCCGGCCGACGCCCCGGTGGCCGAGGTCTACCCGATGTCGGTCGACGGCTGGGCGCCCAAGATCAGCTCCCGTACGCTGGACAAGCCGGTGGCCGGCATCCACTCCTCCGGAGTGAGCACCGTGACCACGGCGGTGACCTGGGTCCGCGTCGGCGCGGGCGCGTCCGGCCCGGCCCGGCTGGCCCTGTCCATGGGCCCGCTGCCGCAGGCGGAGCGGCTCACCTTCGAGGTCGTCCAGACGTACGCCGACGGCACGGTCGTCCGGTGGGCGGACGCCAGCGGCGCACACCGGGCCCCGGTGCTGACTCTGTTGCCGGCGGCGGCGGGTGCGGCCGGGCCGGTCGGGCACGGCGGGCACGGCGCCCCGGCGGCGGACGCGGGGAACGGTCCCGCCGCAGGGGCGCAGGGCGCCGACGGCGCTTCCGGCGGCGGTGACACGGCGGCGGGCGGCTCCGCAGAGGAATCCGGCAACGCCGACGCGATGCTCGCCGCCGGCTTGCTGGCCGGCCTGGGCGGCGGCGCGGCGATCGGCTGGCTGGTCAGCCGTATGCGGCGACGTGACCCGGCCGAGCGGGGAGCGCTGGCAGCGGTGACCGGCGCGGCGGAGACCGACACGGTGACGCCGGCGTCGCAGCCGGACGGCACGGACGCGCCCACGGATCCGGCGGCCGCCGCGGAGCTGGCCGCTGCGGCCACTCCTGCCCGCACCGGCTGAGGCAGCACCGGCCGCAGCGGCGGACGGGCGTCAGCTCATGGCCGGGCGGCGGCCGCAGCCCTTCGCGCGTCCTTTGCTCTGCTTCAACCCGCGCACCACCCAGGCCCCAAAACTGTTGCGCG
>NZ_JBFAPG010000057.1:0-20177 GCF_040675595.1 Micromonospora sp. NPDC049580 | reverse complement strand
GTCACGGCGACGTCGGCGCCGCCGGCGGCGAGGATCTCGGCGGCGTGCTGGGTGGAGTCGGCGTCGACCCACCGCACCGACCGGTCCCGCAGGGCCGGTGGCGCGAGGTCGGTGAAGATCCGCCGGACCTCCCAGAGAGCGGCCACGGCGAGCTGACCACCGGAGGCGTCCGGCTCGCGGTCCGGATGGGCCGCGATGCCGTACTCCGGGGTGGCCTGGGCGAAGTAGGCCTCCAGCCGCAGGTCGCGGTGCCAGTGGAAGCGGGTGAGCCCCTGGTAGGCGCTCGGCACGAGGGCCTGGTCGACCCGCCGGTCCACCAGCGCCGCGAGCACCGCGTCGAAGGTGTCGGACAGCTCGACGCGCAGCCCGTGCCGCTCGGCGAGGAACACCGCGGTCAGGTGGCTGGACGTCCCGGGCGGGCCGAGCGTGGCCAGCGTGGTGCCGGGCCGGCTCGCCCAGCCGTCCACCACGCTGCGCCAGCGCCGCCCGTACGCCTCGGTGAGCGGCCCGGGCAGCGCCGGCACCCGCTCGTCGGCGACGGTCTCAGGTGGTGTAGCCACGGTTGCCCGCCATCCGCTGCGCCACCTGGGTCTCGTGGTCGGCCTCGACCCGCCGGTCGACGATCCGGGCGGCCTTCCAGCTCACGAAGGCGCCGGTGCTGACGATCGGGTCGAGCCCGTCGGTCAGCTCCACCTCGACGGGTACGCCGAGCGCGGCGGCGGCCCGCTCCCGGACGCCGTCGGCCACCCCGGCGGGGTCGTCGACGAGGTCCTTGAGCAGTTCCAGGCGGACGGTCAGCCGGTCGCCGCCGGCGGCCGGGTCGTGGTCGATCACCACCTGGTAGCCGCCGGAGCCGGTGACCCCGGTCAACACGGCCGTCTCGATCTGGCCGGCGGTGAAGCGTCGACCGCCCAGCTCGATGCGGTCCAGGGTCCGGCCGACGATCTGCACGAGGTCGCCGGCCATCTCGCAGTCACAGTCGGACGCCTCGACGATCACCGCGTCGCCGGTGCGGTAGCGGACCAGCGGTTTCACCCCGTCGATCAGCATGGTGACGGTGAGTTCCCCGCTGCCGCGTGGGCCGTGCGACGCGCCCGTCTCCGGGTCCACCACCTCGATCAGGTAGTTGGTCTGGGAGAGGTGCATCCGCTTGTTGCGGCAGGCGGTGGCGATGACGAACGCCTCCTGCGAGCCGTACAGGATGTTGTAGACGTCCGCGCCCCAGACGGACTCCAGGTTGCGGGCCAGCGCCGGGGTGCACATCTCGCCGGTGACGAAGAGCAGCTTCACGGCGAAGTCCTCGCGCAGCCGGTAGCCGTAGTGCTCGGCCGCCTTGGCGAGCATCATGGCCACACCCGGCGTGCAGCAGACGACCTCCAGCTCCAGGTCCTTCATGAGTTGCAACGCCTTGGCGAACCCGATCACCGGCGAGTACGGCCAGATCTTCGCGTTCAGCGAGCCGACGTTGCGGGCGATGTCACCGAGGGTGTCGCCGAAGGAGTGCACCTCGGTCGGGCCCATCAGCCCGATCCGCGGCGGGTGGTCGCCGAAGTGGTGGCGGAAGATCGACGCCCAGGACTCGGTGACGTGGGCGTTGCTGGCCACCACCTCCCGACCGTCGCGGGGGCACGGGGTCGCGCGGCCCGTCGTGCCGGTCGTCTCGTAGAAGAAGATTCCCTCGGCCAGCGGTCGGCTGAGCACGTCGAGCATCTCCTCGCGCAGGTGCGTCTTCGTCGTGAAGGGCAGCCGGTCGAGGGTCGCCGGGGTGATCGTGGCGAGGTCGACGTCGGCCAGGTGCCGGGCGTAGAACGGCGAGCCGGTCGTCACCTGGTCGAGCACCGTGCGCAGTTGGCGTTCCCGCCACGCGTTCAGCTCGGCGGGATCGAGGGTGCGGTCGTAGAAGGCCTTGTGCAGGGCCAGGTACTCGACGGCGAAGTCGGCCGCCGGTCCGGTGGTCGGAAGCCACATGGTCGGGATCCTCTCCAGGGGTGAGCCGGCTGCGGTGCGATCGGCGCTCGGGCGGTGACGCGGCTCAGTGCAGGCCGCCGTTGACGTCCACCACCGTGGCGGTGACGTAGCTGCTGGCCGGGTCGGCGAGCCAGGCGACGGCCGCGGCGATCTCGGCCGGTGTGCCGAACCGGCCGACGGGAATCCGGGCCCGGTAGTCGTCGCGACGCTGCGCCGGAATCCGGGCGGCCATCGGGGTCTCGACCAGGCCGGGAGCGACCGCGTTGACCCGGATGCGGTGCTCGGCGAGCGACCGGCCGAGGCTGTGGGTGAGCGCGATGCACGCACCCTTCGACGCCCCGTACGCCGCGTCCGGGCTGCCGGACTGCCCGCTGATCGAGGCGACGTTGACCACCGTGCCCGGCCGGCCGGCGCTGATCAGGGCGCGGGCGAACGCCTGCGTGCAGAAGAACGCGGCGCCCACGTTGACGTCGAACACCTGCGCGTACGTCTTCGGGTCGTAGTCGAGGAAGGCTCGGGCGTGGTAGACCCCGGCGTTGTTCACCAGCACCTCCGGCAGGCCGTACCGCTCGCGGATCTCCGCGAAGAGCTGCTCGACCTGCTCCGGCACGGCCACGTCGGCGACCAGCGAGGCGTACGCCGCCGGGTCGCCGGCCGGGTCGACGTCCACGCCGAGCACGCGGTGCCCGGACTCGGTCAGGGCCGCCGTCACGGCCCGACCGATGCCGCCCGCCGCGCCGGTGACCACGGCGAGGGGTGCCGACCGGTCGGTCATGACGAACCCGCCGTCAGCGTCGCCGACGCGCTGCGCAGGAAGTTGTCGAACAGGCGCAGCCCGTCCTCGGTGAGCACGCTCTCCGGGTGGAACTGCACCCCCTCGACCGCCAGGGCCCGGTGTCGTACCCCCATCACGTAGCCGTCGTCGGACGACCGCGCGGTGACGTGCAGGGCCAGCGGCGCCGGGTCCGCGACGATGAGCGAGTGGTAGCGGGTCACGGTGAGCGGGGCGGGCGCGCCGTCGAAGACCCCTCGACCGTCGTGCGTGACGACGCTGGTCTTGCCGTGCATCAGGTGCCGGGCGACCGCGACCGTCCCCCCGTACGCGAGGCCGATCGCCTGATGGCCGAGGCAGACGCCGAGCAGCGGGACCTGGCCGGCGAAGGCGTGCACCAGCTCCACGTGCCCGGACTCGGCGGGATGACCAGGCCCGGGGCCGAGCACCACCGCGTCCGGTCGCAGGGCCGCGAGCTGGTCGCTGGTCCGCGTCCGGGAGCGGACCACCACGGTCCGCGCGCCGAGCGTCCGCAGGTACTGGTCGATGATGTGGGTGAAACTGTCGTACGCGTCGACGAGCAGGACCTTCACGACAGCAACTCCGCACCGGTCAGGGCCCAGAAGGTGGCGTTCATCTTGGCCAGCGTCTCCCGCCACTCGTCGCCCGGTGTGGAGTCGGCCACCACCCCGGCGGACGCCTGGGTGCGGTAGTACCGGCCGTCGTGCACGGCGGTGCGGATGCAGAGCGCGAGCACGGCGTACCCGCGGACGTCCACGAGCCCGACGGCGCCCGCGTAGACGCCCCGAGGCTCGTCCTCCAAGCCGTCGATGATCTCCATCGCCCGCAGCTTGGGGGCGCCGGTCATGGTGCCGGCCGGGAAGGTGGCGCAGATCGCCGCCCACACGTCGGCGTCGTCGGCGAGCTGGCCGGAGACGGTGGAGACCAGGTGGTGCACGTACGCGAACGGCTCGACGTCGAACATGGCGTCGACGCTGAGCGTGCCGGGCACGCAGACCCGGCCGATGTCGTTGCGGCACAGGTCGACAAGCATGACGTGCTCGGCCCGTTCCTTCTCGCTGGCCGCCAGCTCGGCCACCCGCCGGCGGTCGGTCTCCGGGTCGGTGGCCCGGGGCGCGGTGCCGGCGATCGGCCGCATCGACAGTCGGCCCTGTTCGATGCGCAGGAACAGCTCCGGGCTCGCCCCGATGACGGTCTGGCCGGCCCACGGGGTCAGGTACATGTACGGCGACGGGTTGCGGTGTCGCAGCCGTCGGTAGACCTCCAGCGGCGTGAGCGTGGTCTCCACGTCGATCCGGTGGCCGATCTGGATCTGGTAGCTGTCCCCCACCTCGATGTGCCGCAGGCACTGCTTCACCCGGGCGGCGAACGTCTCCTCGTCCACGGTGTCCCGGACCAGGCTGGGCGGCGGGGCCGCCGGCACGTCCGGGTGGCCGTCGGCCGGCCCGGGAAGGTCCGGCAGCCGGGCGGCGGCGTCGTCCGGCGGCAGGTGCGGGCCGGAGGCGGAGAGCTGCCGCACCGTGCCGGCGCGCAGGTCCCACCAGACGGTGTGCCGGAACAGCGCGAGTGTGCAACGCGGGATGTCGTCGACCACCCGGTCGATCCAGAGCTCGTCCATGTCCCGCGCGGCCTCGTACGCCAGGGTGGTGAGGAAACCGAAGGCGAAGCTGTCGGCGGGGACTGTGGTGCGGACCGCGAACGCCCGCTGCACGGCCCGGACGGCGGCCCACACCTCGCTCGGTCCGGCGACCGGCCAGACCCGCTGGGCGCCGCGGCGCCGGACCGGCTCGCCCAGGACGGCGGTCAGCACGGCGGCCACGGCGTCGCCGAGCGCACCCTCGGCGGTCACCTCCAGCCGGTCGGCGATGAACCGCACCTCGGCGAGAAGACCCCAGCCGACGGCTGCCGCACACCGGTCCTGCGCCGGGCCGTCCAGGCTTTCGAAGAGATACAGATCGTTGTCAGTGCAACTTTCCGCGAGTGCCGTATAGAGCGACAAAGGATCGATCGACGGCAGTGTGACAGATGTCACCTCTATGGGAATTGAGTTGGTCAATGGTGTATGCGCCGCCGCCACCGAATGCGACGGGATGGGCCACGTGGCGAGCTCTGTTGACAATAGGGACACTTGCGGAACCCCCTCTGAACAGCCCGATTCCGCGCCACCGTTGGCGCTGACCCCACCGGCGACGCGGCAGGTCGGACCCTTCCCCCCAGACGAAAGGACTCGCACGACCACTCTGGCACCGGCGGTGGAGGCGTCCGCATTGGACATTCTCGGAACGTACGCCCTGATTCGCCGGTCAGTGAGCGGTTGCGCGCCCGGCCAACACTTTCCACAGGCACGGATCACGCTGTCCATACCACTTCGACGATCTCGGAGCGGACCACTTGTCCCTGAATCTAAGCCTGTCAATAGATGCCCAATCACGTGAAACGCTGGCGGTGCAGCTCCGTAACGCATTTCGTACGCAGATCGAGGAGGGCACGCTGCGTCCCGGCACCCGCGTGCCGTCGAGCCGGCAACTCGCCGCCGACCTCGGGGTGTCCCGCAGTGTGGTCGTCGAGGCGTACGAACAGCTCTGCGCCGAGGGGTACCTCGTCTCCCAGCACGGCTCGGGCACGTCCGTGGCGGCGACGCGTACCGACGTCGGCTCGGCGCTCACCCCGGACGACCGTGCACCCGCCGCGGCGGTCCACGACCTGCGCACCGGCGGCCTGCACGACTCCACCTTCCCCCGCCAGGACTGGATCCGGGCGGTCAGCGCGGTGGTCACCTCGGCCGGCCGCCGGGAGCTGGGGTACGCCCCACCGTCCGGCCTGCCGGTCGTCCGGCACACCCTCGCCGGCTACCTCGGCCGGGTCCGCGGCGTCCGCACCCGACCCGAACACCTCATGATCACGTCAGGCTTCGCGCAGGGCCTCGCGCTGCTCTGCCGCGAGTTGCGCGACCGGGGCCACGACACCATCGGGGTGGAGGACCCGGGGCACCCGGGCGAGTGGGAGTTCATCGCCGAGGCCGGACTGCGTCCGGTGGGCATCCCGGTGGACGGCGACGGCATCCGGGTCGACGCGCTGGCCGCGAGCGGGGTCCGCGCCGCGCTCGTCACCCCGGCCAGCCAGTTCCCGACCGGGGTCACGCTCAGCGCGCAACGCCGGGCGCACCTGGTCGCCTGGGCGCAGGAGGTGGACGGTTACCTCGTCGAGGACGACTTCGACGCCGCCCTGGTCGCCCCGGCGCAGCGGATGCCGGCGCTGCAGAGCCTCGCACCGGACCGGGTGATCTACGCCGGCAGCGCCAGCAAGGTCCTCGCCCCGGCGCTGCGCCTCGGCTGGCTGGCCACCCCGCCCGACCTGACCGCACGCGTCGAGCGGATCCGCGCCGGCTGGGACATCGGCTGCTCCGGCCTGGAGCAACTCGCCTTCGCCCGGCTGATCGACACCGGCGCGTTCGACCGGCACCTGCGCCGACTCGGCGCCGACGTCCAGAAACGCCGTCAGGCGGTCCAGCAGTTCGTCTCCCGCCACCTGCCCGACGTCACCGTCCTCGGTCAGAACGGCGGGCTCCAGGCGTACCTGGTGCTGCCGGCGCGGTGCGCCGAGGAGGCGTTGGTGCAGGCGGCCCGCCGTAGGTCGGTGCTGGTCCGCGGCGGCCGCTTCTACGCCCTGCGTGCGGACGACCGACCGCCGGCGCTGGTCGTCGGCTACGCCGGGGTACGCGGCCCCGAGCTGGGCCGCGGGCTGGCCGGGATCGCGGCTGCCTACCGGGAGACGACCGGCGGCAGCGGTGCGTGAAGCCGCGAAATCCGCTTGGTACTGGCGGCGGGCTCCGGCGGAGTGTCCCGGTGACCGCACGGGGTCTGGACGTCGACGCAACCATCGCGCGTGAAGCCTCGCTGGGGCGGATCCCGGAGGTCAGCGTGGCGACGCCGTGACCGATCGCGGCCGATCCGACGCCGTGTCGGCCCTGCCGCGCCACCAGCGGCGCGCCGCGAGCGCGGCCAGCCCGGCGCCGGCGGCGTTGAGCAGTACATCGTCCACGGACGTCACCCGGTCCAACCGCAGGACGTACTGCGCGGCCTCGACCAGGACCGAGCAGCCCGCGGCGAGCGCCACGATCCGTGGTACGGACGCCAGTGCCGCGAACCGCAGCGGAGCGAAGAATCCCAACGCCGCGAACACCAGGAGGTTGCCGACGACCTGACCCGTCAGCGTCAGCAGCCCTCCGTCGGAGAAGATGGTGAACAGGTCACGGAGCGGCACCAGGCTCAGCCGCCCGGGAACAGCACCCGCCCGAGAGCCCGGCAACATGATCATCCAGACCCACGGCAGCGTCCCGTACACGATGCCGACCTCGGCCAACGACGTTCGCCACGCCCACGGGGCGCCGTTCGCACGCCGACGGCGGGCCAGAGCCCACACCGCCAGCGCGGCCAACGGCAGTGCGGCCACCGTGATGAGCACGACGCCAGTGAACGAGCCGACCCAGCCGTGCCACCCCTCGATCACCACCCGGGCACCATAGCCGCCTTCCCACCGAGGCGTCGCCATGCGTCCACGACGAGCCGGGAGACGACCGGCCGCGGCGGTTGATCAGTCGCTGCGCCCGGCCCGGGTCGGCTCGCTACGACGTGACCCGTCGCGTCGCCTCGGCCACTCAGGTGGCCCGGACCGCCTCGATGATCGACTCGGCGACCTCACCCGGCCGGGCCACCGCCATCGCGTGCGAGCCACCGACGATCTCGCGCTGGCCCCGCGGGGCGGCCCGCTCGGCCATGAACCGGTGCGCGGCGGCCGGGATGTTCATGTCGGCGTCGCCGAACACGAACCAGCTGGGCAGGGCTCGCCAGGCGGGGTCGCCGGAGAGCCCGTCGCTCAGGGCCTGCTCGGTGATCGGCCGCTGGGTACGGGCCATCAGCGCGGCAAGGTCGCCCGACACGTCCGCGGCGAACTGCGCGTGATAGGCGTCCTGGCCGATCGCCACCTCGTTGCCGCCGGTCGACACCGGGTACTGCACCAGGGTGTCGGCGAGCGTGCTGCCGGGGAACTTCCCGGACAGCGACAGCGCCGATTCGCCGGTGTCCGGAGCAAAGGCGTTGACGTACACCAGGGCACGCACCGTTGTGTCGCCCGCCGCGGCCTGCGTGATCACCATGCCGCCGTACGAATGACCGACGAGAACGACCGGGCCGCCGATCCCACGTACCACGTCCCGCACGTACGCGGCGTCGCCCGCGACGCTGCGCAGCGGGTTCGCGGCGGCCACCACGTTGTACGCGGCGCCCAGCCGCTCGATCACGCCGTTCCAGCTCGCCGACTCGGCGAACGCGCCGTGCACGAGGACGATGGTGGGCTCCGGATCGGGCATGACACGCGCTCCCTTGCTCCGTGACAGTGTTCATCCGCCGGCCACGCCGGCGTGCCTGATTACCCGTTCCGCGACCGCGAAACGTCCCGTTCCGCCGCACGTCGCGCTCGATCGTGGTGATCTGTCCGCCGCGTTGGATGCCATGGTCGGCACCGCCCTCTGCCGCAGCGTCCGGAACATCTTGACACTCATCGATGTTAGCGCCAACACTTAGGGCCGTTACGTGGGCGCAACGCGCTCGACATGATCCCGGCCCGCGGGCGTTCCTTCCCAGCGGGTGCCGCGGGTTGATCGCCGCTTTCGCGGCCGATCGGCTCTCGCGCACAGACGTCACGGAGGACAGATGCCGCTGCGACTCCACCGAGCCGATGCCGCCGCCGGCCGAGTCACCGGCCCGGGGCGTACCGGCCGCGGTGGCGCCCGACGCCCCCGATCGGTCCTGGCCGCGGTGCTGGTGGTGCTCGCCGTGTCGGCCGGCCTGCCGATGGCCGGGCCGGCGCACGCCGCAGCCGCCGTGAGCTACACCAACCCGCTGGCCAACCAGCGGGCCGATCCACACATCTTCCGGCACACCGACGGCTACTACTACCTGACCGCGACCGTGCCGCAGTACGACCGGATCGTGCTGCGGCGTGCGACCACCCTGCAAGGGTTGGCGACGGCCGCGGAGACGACGATCTGGAGCCGGCACACCAGCGGAGAGATGGGCGCCCACATCTGGGCGCCGGAGATCCACTTCATCAACAACCGGTGGTACGTCTACTTCGCCGCCGGCCGGACCGACGACGTGTGGCGCATCCGGATGTACGTGCTGGAGAACGCCAACGCGAATCCGCTGACCGGTTCGTGGATTGAACGCGGCCGGATCACGACACCCTGGGACACCTTCAGCCTGGACGCCTCGACCTTCGTGGCCAACGGCGTGCGCTACCTGACCTGGGCGCAGCAGGAGCCGGGCATCTCCACCAACTCGAACGTCTACCTCGCCCGGATGGGCGCCAACCCGTGGCAGATCACCGGCACCGTGACCCGACTCGTCGTGCCGACGTACGACTGGGAGACCCGCGGCTACCGGGTCGCCGAGGGCCCCGCGGTGATCCAGCGCAACGGCCGCCTCTTCCTGACCTACTCGGCCAGCGCCACCGACGCCAACTACTGCCTCGGGATGCTGAGCGCCTCCGCCACCGCGAACCTGCTCGACCCCGCCGCCTGGAGCAAGAGCCCCAACCCGGTGTTCACCAGCAGCGCGGCCACCGGCCAGTACGGTCCCGGTCACAATTCGTTCACCGTCTCCGAGGACGGGCAGAGCGACATCCTGGTCTATCACGACCGCAACTACCGGGACATCAGCGGCGATCCGCTCAACGACCCGAACCGACGGACCAGGGTGCAGAAGCTGTACTGGAACGCCGACGGCACCCCCAACTTCGGCATCCCGGTGCCCGACGGTGCCACCCCGGTCCGGCTGCGGTCGCACGACCTGACCACCAGCTACATCCGACACTACGACTACCGGGCCCGAGTCGAGCCGAACGTCACCAACCTCGCCGACAGCCAGTTCCGCATCGTCAACGGCCTGGCCGGCGGCGGAACGGTGTCGCTGGAATCCACCAACTTCCCGGGCTACTACCTGCGTCACTACGGCTTCGCCCTGTCCATCGCGCCGAACGACGGCTCGTCGGTCTTCTCCAGCGACGCGAGCTTCCAGCGCCGGTCGGGCCTGGCGGACAGCGCCGGGCTCTCGTTGGAGTCGCAGAACTACCCGGGGCGCTACGTCCGCCACCACGACGGTCTGCTCTACCTGGAGGCGGTCAGTTCGAGCGCCGAACGCGCCTCCGCCACCTTCCACCTGGAATAGCTGGACCGGGCCGGCTGCCCCACCAGCACCGTGCCCGCCCCGCGACCCCGAGATCGTCGGCCGGTCCTCGCGACCCGCCGACGCCGATTGGAGCATCCGATGATCCGGCGTCCCACCATCGCCGTCCTGGCCGGACTCTGCCTCGCGGCCAGCGCCGCCCCGCTGCCCGCCGCCGCACCTGTGAGCGCTCACACCACGGCCGCCGTCACGCTCGCCGGCCCGCCCGGCACACCGCCCGGAGCGTGCCTGACGGGGGCCGGGTCCGGGTCACCGCTGCCGTCCAGCTCCGTGACGGCGACGAAGATCCGAAGCGGCTTCAACTTCCTCGAAGGGCCCGTCTGGGTCGCCGACGGTGGTTATCTGCTCTTCTCCGACATGGCCGCCGGCACCGGGCCGTACAACGTGCAGCCGTCGACGATCCGCCGGTTCACCCCGCCGTCGACCCTCGACACGTTCATCGCCAACGCCGGCAGCAACGGTCTGGCCCTCAGCGCCGACGGCCAGCAGGTCATCGCGGCCACCCACGACCAGCGCAGCGTGTCCGCGTACCGGTTGAGCGACCGGAGCCGCAGCACCGTCGCGGCGAACTACCAGGGCCGGGCGTTCAACTCGCCCAACGACGTCGCGGTCCGGTCCGATGGCGTCACCTACTTCACCGACCCCAACTTCCAGCGCGGCAACCGCCCGGACCAGATGAACGGCCGTACCAGCGTCTTCCGCGTCTCCGGCGGCCAGGTGTCGCTGGTGGACGACCAGTTGCGCCAGCCCAACGGCATCGCGCTCTCGCCGGACGGATCCACGCTGTACGTGGGCGCCTACTCCGAGAACAAGATCTACAAGTACGCCGTCCAGCCCGATGGCACCACCGGCGCGCGCAGCGTCTTCGTGAACTACATCGGCGGCCCGGACGGCGTCACGATCGACTGCGCCGGCAACGTGTACTGGGCCTCGGGCGGGGACTCCCTGGTCCACGTCTACTCCCCCACGGGCACCCAGCTCGGCACCATCCGGCCCGGCTTCTCCGGGACGACAAACGTGGCCTTCGGCGGGCCCGATCGGCAGACCCTCTACATCACCTCGGGTGCGTGGGGCGACTCCGGCCTCTACAGCGTGCGGCTCAACGTCCCGGGCTATCCGTACTGAGGGCGGCCCGGAGGCGACCCCGACGCCCGGACCTGTCCATCAACACCCGGCGATACGGCTCAGGCCGTAACGCGACGGCTGGGAACCCTTTTCCGCCCCGGTTGCCCGATCGTGACGGGTGCCGGGGCGGATCGCAGCCCCTCCTCCATGACGAAGATCGACCGTCGCGCCACCGCGTCGCCTCGATCGTCGAGCTGGTACCCGTCGAGCCAGACCCACCCGTCGTAGGTGATCCAATCGAGTACGCGGATCACGCGGAACCGGATGGGGCGGATGAACTGCACGCTGGCTTCTCGCCCCACGATCAACAAGTCGCCGGCCTTCATGCGAGCCATCCGAGGAACCTGCGGTATACAGCGTCGGTGGGAGCCCAGGACATGTCCTGCGCGGCTGCCACCAGGTACGATCCCATGTAAGTCCGGAGACCCACCGGCGACGTGGCGTACTCCCCCAGCAGTTCCACCCGGCGTATGGCACATGGCCAGGGGCGGTCACACGCCTCGCACAGCCACAGCGGGAGGACCGGTACGTGCGCGGTCATCGGCTCTCATTTGGCCAGTGACCCCGGTTGGTCGGAACCTTGTGCCTGGCTCGACAGGGCAGCTCATTCCCGCACTTGCAGACGTTGCGCCACTTGATCCACGACCACACCGGCTTATGTCTGCGAGCCAGGGTCAGGGCAACGGCCGTCAGATATTCCGCAAAAGTGACGCGTCGGGTATTCACCTATCGCATCACAAGGGGTTGTACGAGGGCAACCCCCAAAGGCGTTGTCCCACCCTGTATGGCCTCGTTCAATTCGCAGGGCTCATACCGTCAGATTGTGGAGCTGCTTGGGCTGGATGAGATCCGCGACTTGCTTGGCGGGATCAGCAAGCAGCGTGCCACGATCATCGTGGGCCGCAAGGGATTCCCTGACCCCCTCGCCACCTTGAGCATGGGCCGCGTCTGGGATGGCAAGGCTGTTCGATCCTGGATCGCCAAGAACCGCCCCAGCCCGACGGACGAGGACTGACGCAAACTCGGGCCAGACCGGGGCACGTCTGTCAGATCACCAGCGGCTCGGCGCCGCCGCCGTCAAGTCAACTATCGGCGTGGACTTGACCGACTGTGCGGGCGCTCAGAGCGGCTCGCGAACCGGTCCAGCGTCTCCCAGACCGGCTGCCGGGGGTCGTCGTTGTGCACGATGATGTCGGCATGATCGGTCGGGCGGACCGTCGCGTCGTAGAGCTGCTGGGAGGGGATGTAACGCTCCCGCCAGCGCCGTTCGACGTCGGCCCGGGATGACACCCGGCTCTCTCGGACCACGGCACGATCCACCGTCGCCTCGAGCGCGACCGACACGAAGACGCGCAGGTCCCACCGGTCGATCAGTTCCGGGCGCATGAGGAAGACGCCGTCGAAGAGCAGCACCGCGTCGGTCGGGGCGGTCGCGACCGGCGGAGACACCACGGTGTCGGTGGTGGGGTCGTAGACCGCGTGTTGGAAGCGCCGGTCTCCGTCCGGGCCGAGCGGATCCAGCAGAACCCGCTTCAGCGCCTCGTGGTCGTGGGTGTCGAAGTAGCAGCCTTCGGCCGAGTACTCGCCGCGCGGATAGCGCTGCGCCCTGGGGAAGAGGAAATCGTCGATAGTCGCGCGGATGACGTCGCGGCCCTGTGCGCGCAGGACGACGGCCAGTTCGTCGGCGAGGGTGGTCTTGCCGGCGGCGGGCGGTCCGTCGATGGCGACCCGCATCGGGTGTGCGACGGCGACGGACCCGACCGCTTCGGCCAGCCGGCCGAGCACCTCGTCACGGGCGCCGTGCGCCATGCCTGTCCCGCCCATCTGTGTTCCAAAATGGAGCGAGCTTACACTCACGTTCCGTGCCGATGTCTGGAGACGCCCGCTGATGAGAGGCCGCTACGACAACCTGAAGCGGACCCGCACGCTGGACCCGCAGCGTGACTACCTGGACATCTACCAGACCATGCTGCGCCGCGAGTTTCCCTGGGACATGAAGCTCGGGCTCAACCTCGCCTTCAACCGGTCCTTCTCGATCCCCGCCATCGCCGCCGTGCACACCGCCACCGGCGAGCTGACCGACCGCACCCAGAAACGCATCGACGACACCGGCCTGCTGATGTACGAGATGGTGCTCAACGGCTTCGACCGACCCCGTGGCCGCGACGCGCTGCGGCGCGTCAACCAGATCCACCGCCCGTACGACATCGGCAACGACGACTTCCGCTACGTCCTGGGCTGCCTGGTCGTGATCCCGACGCGGTGGTTGCAGGAGTACGGCTGGCGCCCGCCCTGCTGTCACGAGCGGCAGGCGACGTACCTGTTCTACCGGGAGCTGGGCCGGCGGATGGGCATCACGGACATCCCCGGGTCGTACGCCGAGTTCGAGACCTGGTTCGACGCGCACGACGCGGTTCACCTCCAGCCCAACGACGAGGCGGCGGCCATCGAGCGGGCCACCCGCATGTTGCTGCTCACGCGGCTCCCCCGGCTGCTCGCACCGCTGGGAAACGCGCTGGTCAGCGCCATGTACGACGCGCCGCTGCGACGCGCGACGCGGGTCGACGCGCCGCCGTGGCCAGTCCGGGCCGGCCTGCACGCGGCGTTGAAGACGCGCTCGCGGCTGCAGCGGTGGTGCGGATCGCCACGGACGACACCGCTGTTCGCCGAGGGCATGAGAGCCAGGAGCTACCCCGACGGGTACGAGATCAGCCACCTCGGCCCGCACCACGACCCCGCCCCTGAGTAGCACGCCGCCGCCCAGGGGGTCAGGCCGCCCTGGCGAGAGGGGTGGCTTCCCGTGTCCCAGGGCCCGAGATCCCCTGCCCGCACGACAGGGTGGCTGAACGTGAATCTCGCCTGAGCCGACAGTTCTCCCCCTAGGTTCGATGCGCAGGACGCAGCCAAACCGGGGAGAGACGTGGACAGCTATCCGGCGATCGAGGATCACGGACTCATCGGCGACCTGCAGACCGCCGCGCTGGTGACGTGTGACGGCACGGTCGACTGGTTCTGCGCGCCGCGCTTCGACTCGCCGAGCATCTTCGCGGCCCTGCTGGACAAGGACAAGGGCGGCTACTTCCGCATCGCGCCACACGACGTCCGGTACGTCACCAAACAGCTCTACCTCCCCGGCACGCCCATCCTGATCACCCGGTTCATCAGCGCGGACGGCGTGGCCGAGGTGATGGACTTCATGCCGGTGACGGGCGAGCGGGTCACCGACGCGCACCGCCTGGTCCGCATCGTCACCATGGTCCGCGGCAGCATGCGCTTCCGCGTGGAGTGCCGGCCGCGATTCGACTACGCCCGGGAAGCGCATCAGCTGGAGCGCTACCGCAACGGCTACGTCTTTCGCAGCCGGTCGGCGACGCTGACGTTCAACCCGGTGGACCCCACTGGCCGGTTGATCTCCGAACGCGGCGAGATCCGCCTTGAGGGCGACGACCTCGTCGGGTACGGCACCCTGAACGAGGGCGACACCGGCGGCGTGGTCCTGGAGACCGCCGGCACCGAGCCGCGCGTCATCCCGGCGGAGGAGATCCAGGGCGTGTTCGAGTGGACCCGGGACTACTGGCGGCGCTGGGTCGAACGCTCCCGCTACACCGGCCGGTGGCGGGAGATGGTCGAGCGCTCCGCCATCACGCTGAAACTCATGACGTACGCCCCGACCGGCGCGATGATCGCCGCGCCCACGGCGGCGCTGCCCGAGCTGGTCGGCGGAACCCGCAACTGGGACTACCGCTACACCTGGGTACGCGACACGTCGTTCTCGGTGCACGCGCTGCTCGGGCTCGGTTTCACCGAGGAGGTCAGCCGGTACATGACGTGGCTGGACGAGCGGATCCGCGAAGCCGGCGACCACCAGGATCCCCTGAAGCTCATGTACCGCGTGGACGGCTCCTCCGACCTGCACGAGGAGGTGCTGGACCATCTGGAGGGCTACCGCGGCTCGCGGCCGGTGCGGATCGGCAACGGCGCCGCGGACCAGCTTCAGCTCGACATCCACGGCGAGGCGCTCTACGCCATGCACCTCGCCGACGAACAGGGCATCCGCGTCTCGCACCAGGTGTGGAAGAGCACCGTCCGGCTCGTCGACTGGCTCTGCCACAACTGGGATCAGCGCGACGCCGGCATCTGGGAGAGCCGCCACCACCCCCGCAACTACACCTTCGGGCGGGTGATGTCCTGGGTGGCGCTGGACCGGGCCATCCGGCTCGCCACCCGCACCGGCCGGCCCGGGGACATGACCTGCTGGACCGAGCAGCGCAACCGGATCTACGACCAGGTCATGGCCCGCGGATACAACCGGGAGCGCGGCACCTTCGTGCAGGCGTACGACGAGAGCGTGCTGGACGCGGCGCTGCTCGCCATGCCCTCCGTCGGTTTCGTCACGCCGAGCGACCCACTGTGGCAGTCCACCCTGGAGGCGATCGAACGCGAACTGGTCTCCGACAGCCTGGTCCACCGGTACGACCCGGTCCACTCCCCCGACGGTCTCCCCGGCCATGAGGGCACCTTCAACATGTGCACCTTCTGGTACGTCGAGGCGCTGGCCCGGTCCGGTCGCCTCGACGACGCCCGACTCACGTTCGAGAAGATGTTCACCTTCAGCAACCACCTCGGCCTCTACGCCGAGGAGATCGCCGTGACCGGGGAGCAGATCGGCAACTACCCCCAGGCGTTCAGCCACCTGTCGCTGATCAACTCCGCGCTGACACTCAACGACCTGCTCGACACCGAGGCCGAGGCCCGCAACCGCCGGTAGCACGGGCACCCTCCGGTCGGCCGCGTCGCGGGTGGCCTATCCCGCGACGGCGAGGGCCATTCGGCGTACCGCCTCGGTGATCAACTCCGGCGCGGTGGCCAGATTCAGCCGGACGTGACCGCCGCCCCCGGTGCCGAAGGCCGTACCGGAGTTGAGCGCCACCCGGCCGCGGTCGAGGAACACGGCCGCGGGGTCGTCGCCGAGGCCCAGGGCGCGGCAGTCGAGCCAGGCGAGATAGGTGGCCTGACCGGGCTCGTAGCGGATGGCGGGCAGATGCTCGGCGAGCAGCGCGGCGAGGAGCCGACGGTTGTCGTCCAGGCCGGTCAACAGGGCGTCGAGCCACTCGCCGCCGTCGCGGAAGGCGGCGGTGTGGGCGATCACGCCGAGGTGGCTGGTGCTGACGCTGGCCCCGAACGGAACGCGGGCGAGGTCTCCCGCCGCGGCCGGGCCGGCGATCAGCAGCGCACCGCGCAGGCCGGCCAGGTTCCACCCCTTGGAGGCGGACATCAGCGACAGGCCGTTCTCGGCGCCCGGCACCGAGAGGTACGGCACGAAGCGCGCTCCCCCGAGCACCACCGGAGCGTGGATCTCGTCGGCGATCACCCGCACCCCGTGCCGCTCGGCCAGGTGGGCGACGGCGGCCAACTCGTCCGCGGTGTGCAGGACGCCGGTCGGGTTGTGCGGGCTGCACAGCAGGTACGCCGCCGGCCGCCCACCGGAACGAGCCTGCCGGAACGCGTCCTGAAGCGTGCCGAGGTCGATCCGCAGGTCCCCGCCGAGCGGTGCCTCCACGATCCGGCGGCCGGCGTGCGCCACGAACTCGTAGAACGGTGGGTAGACCGGGCAGTTGACGACCACCGCGTCCCCCGGCTCGGTGACCAACCCCAACGCCTCGACGACGCCGTGCATCACGTCGGGCACCAGCGCCGTACGTTCCACCGCCAGCCCGTCCCAACCCCACCGCCGCCGGGCGAACTCCGCCAGCGCCTGCGGGTACGCCGTGCCGGCGGTGTAACCGGTGTCGCCGCGCGCGACAGCGTCGGTGATCGCGGTGGCGACCGGCTCGGCCAACGGCACGTCCATCTCGGCCACCCAGAGCGGCAGCACGTCGTCGGGGTACTCCCGCCACTTGAGGCTCGTCCGTTGCCGGAGCTGGTCGATCGTGAACTGACGAAGGGGATTCACCGCGTCGCGCGGAGGGTTCAGCACGCCACTCATGGCCAAAGCCTATTCGGCGAGCCCGCAGCGCGCCGGACCCCTTTCACGGTGCGACGAACTACGCGCTGTCGCGCCCTCGGCCTCGGATGACCGTCCCAGCCGCGCCGAACACTCCCGGAAGGTCGTCGGCCGCGCGCGCTCCGGCGGCGACGAGCTCCGCGACGGGCCCGGGCGTACGTGCCCAGACGACCACGTCGACGCCCGCGTTGACGAGGTTCGTCGCCATGGGCACGCCCATGATGCCGAGCCCGATGAATCCCACCGTACGAGCACTCATCCCGGCTACCTGCTTCCGGTCGTCACCGGATCTAGTGTGCCGAGCAGGACGGTGAGGCCTTCTTCGGCCGCCAGCACAGGCCCGTCGAACTCCAGCTGTGCGGCGGCCACTGCGGCTGCCCGGTCGTTGCCCGGCCAGAAGTGGGTGAGCAGCAGGCAGCGGGCGCCCGCCCGGCGAGCCCAGTGACCGGCCTCGGTGGAGGTCATCAGATGGCGGGTGGGTCGGTCGGTCTCGCCGTCGCGGTCGGTGGCCTCGACGATGAACAGATCGGCGTCGCGGCCGAGCTCGGCCAGCACGGGGGTCGGGCCGGTGTCCCCGGAGTAGGCCACCGCTGTCCCGTCGGCCTCGATCCGAATGCCCGCGTTGGGCACGTGGTGCGGAAGGGACAGTCCGGTCAGGTCGAAGGGTCCCACCCGGTAGGTGCCGGGCAGCGGATGCACGTCGAAGACCGCGTGGAGGTCGACGTCCGGCTCCAGGCCGCTGATCCGGTCGAGCACGCCCGGCGGGCAGTACAACGCCAGCCGTGGTTCAGCAGAGGATCCGTAGAACCGCATCCGGAACAGTCCGTGCAGGTCGACGCAGTGATCGGGGTGCTCATGGGTGATGACGACAGCGTCGACCGCACCGTCTGGCCAGTGCCCGAGCAGCCGCGGCAGCGTGGCGTAGCCCAGGTCGAGCACCAGGCGGTAGCCGTCCCAGTCCACCGCGAAACCGCTGCAGGCACGGCCCGGCTCGGGAAGGCGCCAGAACTGCCCAGCACGGTGACCCGTCGCATCCGCACAGAGTGCCAGACCGCCAGCCACGAGAGGCCTCACCGCCCACCGCCTGTGATACGCAGGCCGGGCCGACAAGGACGGTCAGCGGAGCATTTCCCCGGCGATACGCATCAGCCCGCGATCCCGGCTCCGGCTTGCCGCATCCAGAATCCCGCATCGACGAGGGCGCCGTCAGTGGGATCGACGAACGGAGGGCCTCGTCCAATATCGCAGGCACAGATCAGACCGAACGTTCTGTCGCTAAGATGGTGGGATGACGCGCGACGAACCCGATGCCCGGCCCTCTGAGGCACGGCTCAGGCTTCTCCGCACGGCGATCAGAATCTTCTACGCGGAGGGCATTCACTCCGTCGGCGTCGACCGGATCATCGCCGAGGCGAAGGTGACCAGGGCCACGTTCTACCGGCACTTCCCCAGCAAGGACGACCTCATCCTGGCCTACCTACGTAAGGTGCATCAGCTGGAGCGCGGCATGGTCGACGAGGCCATCGCCGCCAACCGATCGCCGGTCGATCCACTCCTGGCCATCGCGGGTTCCATCGCTCAGAACATCCAGTCCCCCGGGTTCCGCGGGTGCGCCTTTCTGAACGCCGCAGCGGAATACCCCGACACGAACCATCCCGTGCACCAAGAACTCACGGCCCACCGGCAATGGTTCCTGGACACCATCACCATGCTCATGGCACAGGTCCACGAAGAAACGGCGGATCCCGCGGCACGCCACTTCGTCATGCTCCGGGACGGCGCCATGGCAGCCGGATGCCTTTCCGACCCCACGTTGGTGTCCGAGACCTTCCTGCGCGGTGTCGAAGGACTCCTCAGGATCAACTCGGAGCGTCAGTCGGCAGAGTCGGCCCGCTAGTCCTCGCGCGACCGTTGCCGCACGACGTCGAGCTGGGCCACCCCCGGTGAGGGGATGACCCAGCTCCTTTCGTGTTGCCACCACCGGTTGAGCCCGTTCGTGAGCCTCGTCGCAACGGGTGCCCGGCCGGCGGTGGCGAGCACGGCCGAACGGCTCGGGTCAGCGGCCGTACGCCTCGAGCAGACGTAGCCAGACCTCGCTGACGGTCGGGTACGCGGGAACGGCGTGCCACAGCCGCTCCAGGGGGACCTCACCGACGACGGCGATCGTCGCGGCATGGAGCAGTTCCGCGACGTCCGGGCCGACGAGGGTGAAGCCGACGATGACCCGCCGGTCCTCGTCCACGACCATCCGGGCATGCCCCTGGTAGCCGTCGGCATGCAGCGCGGACCCGGCGACGGCGGCCAGGTCGTAGTCGACGACCCGGGTCCGCAGCCCGGCGGCCTCGGCGGCGGCTGCGGTCAGCCCCACCGACGCGACCTCCGGGTCGGTGAAGACGACCTGCGGCACGGCGCGCGCGTCGGCGGTGGCGACGTGCCGACCCCACGGGCGTTCGTCTGGCGCTTCGCCCCTGGCCCGCGCCACGATCACGTCGCCCACCGCTCGAGCCTGGTACTTGCCCTGGTGGGTCAGGAGCACCCGCCGGTTGACGTCCCCGGCCGCGTACAGCCATCCGTCGCCGATCAACGCGCCGGCACCGTCGACCACTCGCAGGGTGTCGTCGACCGTGAGCCAGGCGCCCGGCTTCAGGCCGATCCGGTCGAGGCCGACGTCGTGCGTGTTCGGCGTACGGCCGATCGCAACGAGGATTTCGTCGGCCTCGACCTGGTCGCCGTCGGTGAGCGTGATGTGCACCGTGCCGTCGCCGCCGCGGCTCACCGAGGTGGCCTCGGCACCGAGTTGGACGGACACGCCGGCTTCTCGCAGGGACTGCGTGACCCGCTCGCCGACGAACGGCTCCGCCAGCGTGAGCACTCCGTCCCGCGCGAGGACCGTCACCGACGATCCGAGGCCGGCGTACGCCGTCGCCATCTCCGCGGCCACCACGCCACCACCGATGATGGCGAGCCGGCCGGGAACCTCGCTCGCGGCGGCGGCCTCACGGCTGGT
This sequence comes from Micromonospora sp. NPDC049580, assembly GCF_040675595.1. Taxonomy (NCBI): domain Bacteria; kingdom Bacillati; phylum Actinomycetota; class Actinomycetes; order Micromonosporales; family Micromonosporaceae; genus Micromonospora; species Micromonospora sp. NPDC049580. The sequence continues at coordinate 36 of NZ_JBFAPG010000057.1, read as the reverse complement.
CCACGGCGCCGCCTCATGCAGGCCGGCGATGTCCGG
>NZ_JBFAPG010000056.1:0-20272 GCF_040675595.1 Micromonospora sp. NPDC049580 | reverse complement strand
CCCGGGATACGCAGGCGCCGGCCGAACCCGCCGCCGCGCGCGGCTGACCCGCTGAGCCCACGGCCGGCTCGCACGGCTGGCTGAAATGCCGGCGCCGTGCGGTCAGAACATCGTGGTGTCGACGTCCGCGCCGGCCAGCAGCGCGCCGACCGTGGCGTAGCTGTCGCGGCTGTTGACGAAGTGCTGCGTCGCGGTGTTGATGTCGCGCAGCCGCCGTTGCAGCGGCGACGAGTCGAACACCGTCGACGCGCCGGCCAGCGCGTACGCCGTCTGCACCGCCTGTAGCGCGGTGGCCGTGACCTGCGTCGCGGTGGCCCGCAGGCAGGCGCGGTCCAGCGCGCTGATCACCTCGCCGCGCCGCGCGGTCTCCCAGGCGGTGGCCGCCTCGCGGTGCAGCAGCGCCCGGGCCGCGCGCAGGGCCACGTGGGCCTCGCCGAGCCGGTCGTGGAACACCGGGGAGTCCGCCAGTGAGCGGGTGCTGAACGTCCGCCGGCGGCCGGCGGCGGCGTGGGCCGCCGCGTCGTGCACGGCCCCCTGCGCGATGCCGAGGTCGACGGCGGCGATGAGCAGCCCGGCCTGGGCGATGCGAAAGACCGTGCGGCGCACGTCGTCGCCGTCGCCGACCAGGCTGAAGCCGCGGTGCTCGGGGCAAATTCGGCTGGCCGCCCGCACGTCCTGGCTGGCCGTGCCACGCAGGCCCAGCACCTGCCAGGTGTCGACCTGCTCCAGCTCACTGGCGGGGAAGAGCACCATCCGGGTCAGCGGAGCCCCGTTGGGCAGGGTGCGGGGGGTCCGGCCGTCGAGCACGATGCAGTTCAGGTAGATCCAGCTCGCCTGCGGGCTGCCGGTCACGAACGGCCACTGGCCGTTGACCCGCCAACCGCCCGCGCCGTCCGGGGCGGCCCGGCCCTTCGGCGCGACCGCGCCGGCGCCCAGCACGTCCGGGCCGTGCGCGTAGATCTCGTCGCGGGCGGCCTCGGGAAAGCAGGCGAACAGCAGGTGGGCCAGGCCGACCTGGCCGATCAGCCAGCCGGTGGAGGCGTCCGCCGTGGAGAGCTGCTCGATGACGCGCAGCGCCTCGCCCAGCGGCAGGTCCGCGCCACCGTACGCGGCCGGCACCAGCATCCGCAGGCAGCCCGCGGCGCTCAGCTCGGCGAGAACGTCCTCGGGGACCCGGCCCGCCCGGTCAATCTCGGCCGCCCGCTCGGCGAGCGCGGGGAGCAGTCCGTCGACGCGGGGAAGCGTACTGGTCACGGTTGGACTCTATCGCCTTCCTCGTATCTTGTTTAGCCTTGTATCTGCTATCAATCTCGGATAGACGTACTGGGGGAGGAGGTGACGGGCCGATGACCGAACGCGCCGTTGCGGAATCGCCGCTGCTGAGCTGGCTGGAGCATCCCCGGCAGGACCGGGGCGTGCACTTCGCCGCCGCGGGCGACGACTGGACCTTCCTGTCGTACGCGGAGCTGGCCGAGCGGACCCGGGTGATCCTGGCCGGCCTGCGGGCGGTCGGGGTGGTCCCGGGCGACGTGGTGTCCATCGTCGAGCCCGCCGGCCCCGACTTCGTCGCCACGCTGTTCGCCGCGATGGCCGCCGGGGCGGCGCCCTCACCGATCGCCCCGCCGCTGAACTTCCAGGACCGCGCGGTCTACGGCGAACACGTCCTGGGCCTCCTGCGCGCCGCCGCGCCACGGGTGGTGGTCTGCGCGTCCACCCTCACCGCGGCGATCGCGCCGCTGGCCGCCACCGCCGGGGTCCGGCGGGTGCTGAGCGCCGACGAGCTGGCCGACGCCGCCGGCGGCTCCCGGGGAACGGTCGCGGCGCCCGGCCCGCTCGCGCTGCTGCAGTTCACGTCCGGCTCCAGCGGCCGCGCCCGGGGCGTGCAGGTGCCGCACGCCGCGCTGGCCGCCAACGTCGCGGCGATCCGGCGGTGGCTGGCGATGACCCCCGACGACCCGACCGCGTCCTGGCTCCCGGTGCACCACGACATGGGCCTCATCGGCTGCCTCGTCACCCCGGTGGTCAACACCAGCGACCTGTGGCTGATGCCGCCGGAGGAGTTCGTCCGCAACCCCGGGCGCTACCTGCGCTGCTTCGGGGCACGCGGCGCGCGGCTGACCTCGATGCCGAACTTCGGGTTGGAGTACATCGCCCGCCGCGTGCGCCCCGAGGCGCTGACCGGGCTGGACTTCTCCGCCTGGCGCGCGGTCATCGTCGGCGCCGAACGCGTCGACGCCGAGGCACTGCGCCGCTTCTGCGCGCTGCTCGGCCCGCACGGCTTCGACCCCCGCGCGCTGCTGCCCGCGTACGGGCTGGCGGAGGCGACCCTGGCCGTCACCGGGCTGCCGCTCGACGAGCTGTACCACGCCGTCGAGCTGCGCCCGGACCGGCTGCGGCTGGGCGCGCGGGCCGTCCCGGACCCGGCCGAGGGCGTCGACGGCGGCGTCGAGGCGTACCCGGTGGTGGGCTGCGGCCGGCCGCTGACCGGGGTACGGGTGCGGATCGTGGACGAGGCCGGCACACCCCTGCCGGACGGGGTGGTCGGCGAGATCGAGGTGCACGGCCCGTCCGTCGCCCAGGGGTACGTCAACGCCGACGACTCGGCGTCGCAGACCGCGCTGGGCGCAGGGGTGCTGCGCACCGCCGACGCCGGGTTCCTGCACGACGGGCAGCTGCACGTGCTGGGCCGGCTCGGCGACAGCATGAAGGTCCGCGGCCGGGCCGTCTTTGCCGAGGACCTCGAATGGGCCATCTGCCGCCCCGGGGTGCCGGCGCAGCGGATGGCCGCGCTGCTGGGCCACCGGGGCGGCACCGCGACAGTCGTGGCCGTGTTCGAGCAGGCCCAGCCGGAGTGGCTGGCCCAGGCGGAGCGCGAGCTGCGCCGCCGGGCGGAGGGCGCGCAGGTCGTCATCGTGGACGCCCCACGCGGCACCATCGCCCGCACCTCCAGCGGCAAACCCAAACGGCGCCAGCTGTGGCAGGCGTTCGTCGACGACCGGCTGCCCGGCACCGTGGTCACCACGGGAGCGGCCGGTCAGCGGGACCAGACCGAGCAGACGACGACGGCGTCCTGAGGGACGTTCGGACAGGAGGCGGGAATGACCGACGCGACCAGGTCGACGACAGCCGAGGTGCGGACCGAGGCGGAGGTGCGGGACTCGGTGACGGCGATCGTCACCGAACTGGCGCCCAACCCGGAGCAGACCGAGGGGGCGGGTGACTCGCGGCTGGTCGAGGACCTCGGCTTCCACTCCCTCGCGCTGCTGGAGTTGGCCTTCACCCTGGAGGACGAGTTCGAGCTGCCGCCGATCGACGAGACGACGGCCCGCAAGATCGTCACGATCGACGCGGTGGTGGAGCACGTGAAGGACATCCTGCGCTCGCGCGGCGAGCTGGCCAGTTGACCGGCCGCCCGGGGAACGCACCGGGCGCGGCGACACTGCGCGGCCCGACGCCCGGCGAGTCGGACCAGCGGGCCCGGGCGTTGTCGCTGCGGCTGTTCCTGGCCATGCTGCACACCCAGGAGCTGCTGGCCGGCTACCTCGGCGCCCGGCTGGGGCTGTACGAGGCGCTCGACCGGGGCCCGGCCGACGTGGCCGAGCTGTGCGCGCGTACCGGGATCGACAGCCGGTACGCGCGGGAGTGGCTGGAACAGCAGGCCGTCGCCGGGTTCATCGAGGTGGACGACGTGACGGCCGCCCCCGAGCGGCGGGTCTACCGGCTGCCGCCGGGGCACGCCGAGGTGCTGCTCGCCTCGGACAGCCCGCTGTCGCTGGTGTCGCTGACCATGCTGCCGCTGGGCGGGGTGGCCGGCGCGTTGCCGGCGCTGCTCGACGCGTACCGCACCGGCGCCGGGGTGCCCGACGAGATGTACGGCGACGACTGGCGGCACGGGCACTCGGGCGCCAACCGGGCGCTGTTCACGTACTCCCTGCCCGGTTGGCTCTCCTCGGCGCTGCCGCACCTCCACCAGCGGCTCGCCGCCGCGCCGAGCCGGATCGCCGACGTCGGCTGCGGCGCGGGTTGGGCGGCGATCGCGCTGGCTGGGGCGTACCCCCTCGCCGAGGTCGACGGCTACGACCTGGACGCGCCGACGGTGGCCGCTGCGCAGGCGAACGCCGCGTCCGCCGGCGTGGCCGACCGCGTGCGGTTTCACCGGCGCGACGCCGTGGACCCGGAGCTGGCCGGCCGGTACGACCTGGTCTGCGTCTTCGACGCGCTGCACGAGATGAGCCAGCCGGTGTCGGTGCTGCGGGCGTGCCGGCGGCTGCGCGCCGACGCCGGCGCGGTGCTGGTGCTCGACGCCAAGGTGGCACACCGGTTCGTCGCACCCGGCGACGAGATCGAGCGTTTCCAGTACGCCACAAGCGTGCTGCACTGCCTGCCGGCCGGTCTGGCCGGGCCCGACTCGACGGCCAGCGGCACGGTCCTGCGCCCCGCGCAGGTCCGCCGGTTCGCCACCGAGGCCGGCTTCGCCGACGTGCAGATCGTGCCGGTGGACGACCGGTTCCACCGGCTGTACCACCTGACCGGCTGAAAGGGGGCGGGGGAGGGCGGCGACGCCGTCCCCCGCGCCGGCTCAGCCCGCCAGCTCGGCGCCGAGCGCCCGCTTGTCCACCTTGCCCACCGGAGTGTGCGGCAGCGCCGTGCGCAGCTCCAACCGGTCCGGCAGCTTGTACGCGGCCAGCCCTCGCCCGGTGAGGAAGTCCCGCAACTGCCCCAGGGTGGGGGCGTCGGCGCGGGGCACCACCACCGCGCAGGTCTTCTCGCCCAGGACCCGGTCGGGGACGGCGAGCACGGCGACCTCGCGCACCCCCGGGTGGGCGAGCAGGTGCTCCTCGACCTCGCCGGCCGGCACCTTCTCGCCGCCCCGGTTGACGACCTCCTTGATCCTGCCGACCACGACCAGCTCACCGGTCGGGGTCCAGCGGACCAGGTCCCCGGTGCGCAGGAAGCCGTCCGGGGTGAAGGTACGCGCGTTGTACTCCGGCACCCGGTAGTAGCCGCGCAGGGTGGTCGGACCGCGCACGATCAACTCACCCACCTCGCCGGGCACGACCTGCCGGCCGGCGTCGTCGACCACCTGGAACTCGTCGGCGTCGGACAGCGGACGGCCCTGGGTGTGCGCGGCCAGCTCCGGCGGGTCGTCCGGGCGGGTGCAGCAGATCGGGCCCTCGGCCATGCCGAAGAAGTGCGCCAGTCGGATCCCCAGCTCCCGGGTCACCCGCTCGGCCACCGCCGGGCTGAGGTTGGCGCCACCGACCTCGACCACCAGGCCGTTCAGGTCCGCGCCGAGCATCGGCGCGAGGTCGGCCCACAGTGGCAGAAAGGGCGGCATCAGCGTGGTCAGGGTGACCCGCTCGCGGGCGATCAGCCGGAACGCCTCGTCCGGGCTGGGACTGCCGGCCAGCACGGCGGTGGCACCGACCCGCAGCGCGCCGAGGACGCCGGGGCAGCCGAGCGCCGCGTTGTGAGCGACCGGCAGCGCGGCGAGATAGACCCCGTCCGGCCCGAAACCCATCGCCGCCGCGGTCGCCCGCAGCTGGTACGCGTAGTCGTCGTGGGTGCGGGGGATCAGCTTCGGCAGGCCGGTCGAGCCGCCGGAGAGCAGGAAGAACGCCACGTCCGACGGGTCCGGGGCGGGCAGCGGCACCGGATCGGCGTCCACGTCGGACAGGGCGGTGAACTCGCCGGGGTCGCCGACGACGAACACCTCCCGCAGCGACGGCGTCTCGGCCCGTACGTCGGCGGCGAGCTTGCGCAGGTCGTAGCCCTGGACCTGGTCGACGGTCACGTACGCGACCGCCTCGGTGTGCGCGCACAGGTGGCCGATCTCCGCGCGCCGGTGCGCCGGCAGGGCCAGGACGGGCAGCGCGCCCAGGCGGAACAGCGACAGGCACAGCACCACGAACTCGACGCCGTTGGGCAGTTGGACCACCACCCGGTCGTGCCGGTCGATGCCGTGGGCGCGCAGCCCGGCGGCCATCCGGTCGGCCCGGCGGTCGAGGTCGCCGTAGCTCACCCGCTGCCCGTCGGTGACCAGCGCGGTGCGCCCCGGGTCGGTCCGCGCCCACTCCCGGCCCAGGTCAGCGAGGGATTCGCCGCGCCAGTAGCCCTGCGCGCGATAGCGCTCGGCCAGCTCCCGCGGCCAGCTCACACATCCGTCCAGCATCCCGTGCCTCCCGTGAACGACGGTGACAGCGACCCGCTCACAAGCTAGTGTGCAGATACACGAGATACAAGACACGTGATAGTGGAGGCGGTTGATGCTGGCGGCGCGGCCCCGTACCGACCTCGGTGCGCTGACCCGGCTCACCGAACTCGCCGACTACATCGTGCCGCTCACCATCCGGGTGATCGCCCAGCTCGGCGTCGCCGATCAGCTCGTCGACGGGCCCCGGCCGGTGGCCGAGCTGGCCGAGGCCACCGGCGCGCACGCCCCGTCGCTGCTGCGCGCCCTGCGGTCGCTTGCGGGCAAGGGCATCTTCACCGAGGTCGAGCCCGAGGTGTTCGGCCTGACCAAGCTCGCCGAGCCGCTGCGCACCGACCACCCGCTGTCGCTGCGCGACGCGTACCCGCTGCTGGAGCCCGACATCGAGGCGTGGGCCCACTTCGACCACAGCATCCGCACCGGACAGGCGTCGTTCGACCAGGTCCACCCCGAGGGCTACTGGCCGTACATGGCCGCCCATCCGCACGACAGCGCCCGCTTCGACGCCTCCCAGCAGGCGGCCACGCGGCTGGAGCTGCGGGCCGCGCTGCCCGCGTACCCGTGGGGGGAGCTGACCACAGTCGTCGACGTCGGCGGCGGCAACGGCGCCTTCCTCGGCGGCATCATGGCCCGCTTCCCGCAGCTGCGGGGCACCCTGTTCGACCTGCCGCACGTGGTCGCCGAGGCCGAACCGGTGCTGCAGAAGCTCGGCGTGGCCGGGCGGTGCACGGTGACCGGCGGCAGCTTCTTCGAGACGATCCCGGCCGGCGCGGACGCGTACCTGCTCAAGCGGATCCTCTACGGCTGGGACGACGACAACGCCGTACGACTGCTGAGCGCCGTGCGGGCGGCGATGCGGCCCGACAGTCGGCTGCTGGTGCTGGAGCCGGTGGTCGAGGCCGGCGACCGCTTCGACGTGGGCCGCCTCTACGACCTGCTCCTGCTGGCCATGGTCGGCGGCGGCGCCCGCTCCCGCGAGCACATCGAACGGCTGCTGGACGCCGCCGACCTGCGGCTGGCGCGCAGCGTGCCCACCATGATGTTCCCCATCCTCGAGATCGTCGCGAAGACGGAGGCGTAAGCGATGCGACTGGTCGTGGACTTCTCCCGCTGCGAGAGCAACGCGGTCTGTGTGGGGCAGGCGCCCGAGGTGTTCGACGTCGGTGAGGACGACCGTCTGCACATCACCGAACAGCCGCTGGAAGGCTCGCTGGCCAACCGGGTGCGCGAGGCCGCCCGCCGCTGCCCGAAGCAGGCGCTGTCCGTCGTGGACGACTGACGACGTACCCGATCCCGGCACGCCCGTGCCTGCACCGGGTCGAGGACGTAGGGGCTACGCCTGCGCATCGGATCCTTTGCTCTGCTTCAACGGAGGCAACACCCGGTGTCCGGATATCGGACGCGTGGTGTTGCGTGGGTTGAAGCAGAGCAAAGGACGGGCCTAAACATCCCCCGCCGCCCGCCGCCCGCCGCCCGCCGCCCGCCGCCCGCGGAGCGCGGTGGCGTCGGAGCTAGCGGACGGCGTACGCCTCCCGGATGGCCGTCCAGACCCGCTCGGCGGTCACCGGCATGTCGATGTGCCGCACGCCGAGGTGGCGGACGGCGTCGACCACGGCGTTCTGCACCGCCGGCGGGAACCCGACAGCACCCGACTCGCCCAGGCCCTTGGCGCCCAGCGCGTTCACCGGAGTGGGGGTCTGCATCGCCACCGTCTCGAAGGAGGGCAGCTCGGCCGCGCCGATCATGGCGTACCGGTGCAGGTCACCGTGCAGGGGCGTGCCGTCGGCGGCGAAGCGGACCTCCTCCACCAGCGCCTGACCGGCGCCCTGCGCCAGGCCGCCGTGCACCTGCCCCTCGGCCAGCAGCGGGTTGAGCAGCACACCCGCGTCGTCGACGGCCACCACCCGGCGCAGGGTCACCTGACCGGTCTCGGTGTCGACAAGCACCACCGCCAGGTGCGCGCCGAACGGGCAGGTCGCCGCCGTCGGCTGGAAGGTCGCCTCGGCCGACAGCCCACCGTCAGGCCCTTCGGCGGTGGCCAGCTCGGTCCAGTGGACGACGTGCCCGGTGGTCGAGCGGAACCGTCCCTCGGTGTACTCCACCTCGTCGCGGACCACGCCCAGGTGTCCAGCCGCCGCGTCCCGGCCCCGCTCCACCAGGGCCAGGGCCGCTTCGCGGACCGCCATGCCGCCGGTCTGCAACGACCGGGACCCTCCGGTGCCGCCGCCTGCGGGGATCGTCGCGGTGTCGGAGTGGCGTACGTCGACGCGGTCCAGCGCCACGGCGAGCACGTCGGCGGCGAGCATCGCCCAGGCGGTGACGTGGCCCTGCCCGTGCGGGCAGGTGCCGGAGTGGACGGTGAACCGGCCGGTGGTGTCGACGCGGATCGAGGCGTACTCGCTGCGGGTGTCCGCGCCGGTGATCTCCACGAAGGTGGACAGGCCGATGCCGAGCTGCTGGACGTCGCCGCGCTCGCGGCGGGCCGCCTGCTCGGAGCGTAACGCCGGGTAGTCGGCCTCGGCGAGCACCCGCTCCAGCGCCGCCGGGTAGTCGCCGGTGTCGTAGCGGGCACGGGTGATCGTGGTGACCGGGAAGCTCTCCGGCGGCAGCAGGTTGCGCCGACGCACCTCGGCCGGGTCCAGGCCGATCTCCGCCGCGTACACGTCGACCATCCGCTCCAGCGCGGCGACGGCCTCCGGCTGCCCGGCGCCCCGGTACGACACCACGGGTGTGGTCGTGGTGGTGACGCTGGACGAGCTGAACTTCGCCCGGCTGATCGCGTACGGGCCGGTGAGCATCGTCCGGGTCCAGAACGGCAGGATCGCGCCGATGCGCGGGTACGCCCCGGCGTCCTGCACGACCTCCAGCGCGTACGACACGATCCGCCCGTCGCGGGTGCCGCCCAGCTCGGCGCTCTGGTGCTGGGCCCGGCCGTGCCCGGCGGCGATCATGCTCTCGCTGCGGGTCTCCGCCCAGCGCACCGGGCGGCCGAGCCGGCGGCTGGCCCAGGCGACGAGGACGTCCTCCCGGCTGGCGAACGCCTTGGAGCCGAACGCCCCGCCGACGTCGCCGTTGACCACCTGGACCCGGTCCTCCGGCTCACCGAGGGCCGCCGCGAGCTGGCCCCGCCACAGGTGCACGGCCTGACTGCCGGCGCGGTAGCGCAGCCCGTCCGGCCCCCACTCGGCCTGCCCGGCGCGGGCCTCCAGTGGGCAGGGCGCGACCCGGGGGTTGCGCATCCGCTGCCGGACGACCACCTCGGCGCCCTCGTGCAGCTCGGCGCGTCCGGCCGGGCGCCGAAAGCCCAGTTTGAGCACCATGTTCGTGCCGGCCTCGGGGTGCAGCACCAGCTCGTCGGCGAGGGCCTCCTCGACGTCCATTAGGGCCGGCAGGGGCGCGATGTCGGCCGCGACGAGGGCGGCGGCGTCGACCGCCTCGGCGCGGCTGGTCGCCAGCACCGCGGCGACGGGTTCGCCGACGAAGCGCACCACGCCGTCGGCGAGCACCGGGGTGGTCATCTTCTGGTTCAGCACCCCGGCCTCGGGGGGCAGCGGCGGCAGGTCCACGTCCGCCGCCGTGAAGACCGCGACCACGCCGGGCGCCCGGCGGGCGGCGTCGGTGTCCACGCCCCGCAACCGGCCGTGGGCCACCGTCGAGCGGACGACGACCAGCTCCAGCGAGCCGGGCACCCGTACGTCGTCGACGTACGTGCCGCCGGTGGTGAGCAGTGCGCGGTCCTCGGTACGCCGGACCGGTCGGCCGATCAGTGACATCTGCGACTCCTGGTTGCTGCGGCCCGACGCCCGCTCAGGCGGGGGTGACGGCGAGCGGGATCGACGCGTACGACCGGAAGAGGGCGCTGGGCTCGCGGACCGGGTCGGCGGCCAGGTCGATGTCGATGAGCCGGTGCGCGAGCCGCTCGAAGACGACAGCTCCCTCGATGCGGGCCAGCGCGGCGCCGAGGCAGCCGCGTACGCCCCCGCCGAAGCCGACGTGCGGGTTGGGGTGCCGGCCGATGTCGACGCGAGCGGGGTCGGCGAAGACGTCCTCGTCGTGGTTGGCGCAGCCGAGCAGGAGGAAGACCGACCGGCCGGGCCGGATCACCCGGTCGCCGACCGGGATCGGCGCCAACGCCAGCCGCGCGGTGTACTGGATCGGGGCGTCGAACCGGACGAACTCCTCGGCCGCGGTGGCGGCCAGCGACGGGTCGGCGCGCAGCCGACGCCACTCCTCGGGCCGGTCGGCCAGCGCGATGCTGCCGGTGCAGACCATGTTCATGGTCGTCTCGTAGCCGGTGAAGCAGAGGAAGACGATGTTGTCGACGACCTCCTCGATCCCCTCGGCGGGGTCCGCCACGGCGAGCATCCGGTCGAGCAGGTCGCCGTTCGGATCGGCGTGCCGGTCGGCGAGCAGGTCGCGGACGTACCCGCGCAGCCACGCGAGGGCCTCGTCGGCCGCCGCGCGGTCGGCCTCGGGCAGGAACGGCGTGAAGGCCCGGCCCAGCGCCGCCGAGCGGGGCCAGACCTCGGCCCGGGTCCGCGCCGCCGGCAGGCCGATGAGTTCGCACACGACTGTCGCGGCGACCGGAAACGCCAGGTCGGCGACGGCGTCCAGGCGGCCGGCGTCCAGTGCCGGGGCGAGCAGCTCGTCGACGAGGTCGCCGACGCGGCTTGCGGTGCGCCGGGCCACGCCGGGGCTGAACGCGCGGACGATCTGCTGGTGCAGCCGGCTGTGGTCGTCCGGATCGCGGGTGGGGATGATGCGGCGGAACACCTCGCGGGAGAGATCCTGTGCCATCCGGAACTGCGGGTCGTCCTCCGGGAAGGTGTTGCTCAGCCGGCGGTCGCGCAGCAGCGCGGCCACGTCCCGGTGCCGGGTCACGCCCCAGCTCGCCGGCCCGAAGCGGCACAGCGGGCCGGCCGCCCGCATCCGCGCGTACGTCGGGTAGGGGTCGGCGACGACCTCGGGCGCGAGCGGGTCCATCCGCGCCGGCAGGACGCGGCCGGCGGGGCTCACGGCCGCACCGCCACGGGCACGCTGGCGTACGAGCGCAGCGTCCCGTCGGTCTGCCTGCGGGCCGGGCCGGCCGGGGTCAGCGTGCCGAAGGTGCGCAGCAGGGTCTCGAACGCGACCTGCGCCTCCACCCGGGCCAGGTAGCCGCCGAGGCAGTGGTGGATGCCGCCGCCGAAGGACAGGTGCGGGTTCTCCGCGCGGGTGATGTCGAGGCGGTCCGGGGCGGCGAACTGGTCGGGGTCGCGGTTGGCGCTGCCCAGCAGCAGGATCAGCACCCGGCCGGCGCGGATGGTGCGCTCGCCGACGTCCAGATCCTCCCGGGCGAGGCGGGCGACGCCCTGGATCGGGGCGTCGTAGCGCAGGAACTCCTCCACGGCCCGGGGGGTCAGGGTCGGGTCCGACCGGAGCAGGGCGAGCTGGTCGGGGTGATCGAGCAGGGCGGCCACCCCGGTGGCGATCAGGTTGGTGGTGGTCTCGAAGCCGGCGAAGAAGGCGAACACCGCGTTGTCCACGATCTCGTCGTGGCCGAGCATGGCGCCGTCGTCGTCGGTCGCGGCCAGCATCCGGGACAGCAGGTCCTCGCCGGGTTCGGCGCGACGCCGCTGAAGGATGTCACCGAGGTAGCCGCGCAGCCACTCGACCGCCCGGTCGGCGGCCGGGCGGTCGTCGTCGGGCACGATCGCGGCGAACGCCTTGCTCAGGTCCAGCGCGTACGGGCGGATGCGCTCGTGGTCGGCCGGCGGGATGCCCATCAGGGCGCAGACCACCATCACCGGCAGGGGAAAAGCGAGATCCGAGACCGCGTCGAAACCTCCGGTGCGGGTCGCCGGGGCCAGCAGCTCGGTGACCATCTGCTCGATGCGGGGGCGCAGCCGGCGGACCAGGGCGGGGCTGAACGCCTTGGCCATCAGCCGCCGCAGCCGGCCGTGCTCCGGCGGGTCGCGGTAGAGGATGATGCTGCCGAAGAAGTCGCCGGCCGCGCCGTCGCCGGCCGACATCCGGTGGTAGGCGGCCGGGAACTCGCTGCCCAGGCGCGGGTCGCGGACCAGCCGGGCGACGTCGGCGTAGCGGGTGACGCCCCAGCTGCCCGGGCCCATCCGGCACAGCGGGCCGGCCGCCCGCAGCGCCGCGTAGGTGGGATAGGGGTCGGCCACCACTGCGGGATCACGGGCGTCGAATCTCGGCGGCATGCCGGTACGGGCCGAGGTCATGCCCGCCAGTATGCTCAACCAAAGATACGAGAAACAAGTACTTCCGAGATACGCGAAACACTATTAGGCTTCCGAGCCATGACCGAGACCGTGGTGAGCGCTGACCCCCGGATCATCGCGATGGAGTTGCTGATGAAGGCCCCGGCCACCGTCAGCAGCCCGTACCCGCACTACCACGCGCTGCGGACCGCGGCGCCCAAGTACCGGATGGAACAGCCCGGTCAGGGTGTGGGTTGGGTGCTCACCGCGTACGACGACTGCCGGGCCGCGCTGCGCAACCCGTCGCTGGACAAGTCCGCGCAACGCCCCCGGATGGGCGACTCCCGTGGCCGCGAGGGCGCCCGCACCCTGCTGTTCCTCGACGGACCGGAGCACACCCGGCTACGCGGGCTGGTCAGCCGGGTGTTCACCCCGCGGCGTACCGAGACCCTGCGCCCCCGACTGACCGCCTTCGTCGACGGGCTGCTCGACGACATCACCGCCCGCATCGGCCCCGGCGGCGGCGAGGTCGACATCGTCGGCTCGTTCGGCTTCCCGCTGCCGGTCATGGTGATCGGCGAGCTGGTCGGCGTGCCGCCGGAGGACTGGCCGCTGCTGCGCCGGCTCACCCGCGCCGCGTCCGGCGGGCTGGAGATCTTCGCCCCGGAAGAGGTGCTCAAGGCATCCGATCAGGCGCTCGGCGAGATGGAGGAGTACTTCGCCGACCTGGTCCGCAAGCGCCGCGAGGATCCCCGCGACGACCTCGCCTCGGCGCTCGGCCAGGTCGAGATCGACGGCGACCGGCTCTCGGTCGACGAGCTGATCCAGGTGATCGTGCTGCTCTTCGGCGCCGGCTTCCAGACCATGACCGACCTGATCGGGCTCGGCACGCACGCGCTGTGCCGCAACCCCGACCAGTTGCAGCGGCTGCGCGCCGAACCGGAGCTGACCCGCTCCGCGGTCGAGGAGCTGCTGCGTTTCGACTCCCCGGTGCACGTGCTGGGCCGGGCCGCCTTCGAGGACACCACCTTCGTCGACGGCACTCCGCTCAAGAGCGGCGAACACGTCATCACCCTGATCGGCGCGGCCAACCGTGACCCGGCCCGCTACGCCGACCCGGATCGGCTCGACATCGCCCGTTTCGCCGGCGCCGAACCGCCGGAGACGCCGCTGTCGTTCGCCTGGGGCCCGCACCACTGCCTCGGCGCGCAGCTCGCCCGCGCCGAGGGGCAGATCGCCTTCCGCCGTCTGGTGGACCGGTTCGCGGTCATCGAGCTGGCCGACCCGGACGCCGACGAGATCGACCTCGAATGGCGGCACAGCAGCACGTTCCGGGGCCTGGAGGAGCTGCGCGTCCGGCTCGTCCCGGCCTGAGCACCAGCGAACCACCACGCGCCGACCAGGAGGGGGAGTCCATGCCGGAGGCGGTGATCGTCGAGGCGGTGCGGACGCCGATCGGCCGGCGCGAGGGTGCGCTGTCCGGCCTCAAGGCCGTGCAGCTGCTGCGGCACGTGCAGGTCGAGGTGCTGCGCCGCTCCGGCATCGCACCCGGCGAGGTGGAGCAGATCATCGGCGGTTGCGTCACGCAGGTCGGCGAGCAGAGCCTCAACGTCACCCGCAACGCCTGGCTCAACAGTGGACTCGACTACGAGGTCGCGGCGAGCACCGTCGACGCCTCCTGCGGCTCCGCGCAGCAGGCCAACCACCTGATCGCGGCGCTCATCACCGCCGGCGCCATCGACGTGGGCATCGCCTGCGGCGTGGAATCGATGAGCCGGGTGCCCGTCGGCACCAACCTCTACCAGGGGCCCGGCCACTACAAGACACCCGACTACCCGTACGACGATCCGCCGAAGGCGCAGTTCGGCGGCGCCGAGCGGATCGCGGCCCGGCAGGGGCTGACCCGCGCGGACGCCGACGCCTACGGGCTGCGCTCGCAGCAGCGCGCGGCGCGGGCCCGCGAGGAGGGCCGCTTCGACCGGGAGATCACGCCCGTGCCGCTGCCCGACGGCAGGTCGGTCGACGCCGACGAGGGCATCCGCGACACCACCGCCGACGGGCTGGCCGCCCTGCGTCCGGTGCTCCCGGACGGCATCCACACCGCCGGCACCACCTCGCAGATCTCCGACGGCGCCGCGGCGATCCTGTGGATGTCGCGGGAGCGGGCCGACGCGCACGGCCTGCGGCCCCGGGCCCGGCTGGCGCACCAGGTCGTCACCGGCGCCGACCCCTACTACCTGCTCGACGGCCCCACGGTGGCCACCCGCAAGCTGCTCAAGCGCGCCGGCAGGACCCTCGACGACATCGACGTCGTGGAGGTCAACGAGGCGTTCGCCGCGGTCGTGCTTTCCTGGGCCGCGCACCACGACGCCGACCTGGACCGGGTCAACGTCAACGGCGGCGCCATCTCGCTCGGGCACCCGCTGGGCAGCAGCGGCACCCGGCTGCTGGTGACCGCCCTGCACGAGCTGGAACGCGCCGACGGCGAGGCAGCCCTGGTCACCATGTGCTGCGGCGGCTCGCTCGGCACGGCGTCGCTGCTGGTGCGGGAGTAGGCGGCATGGACACCGAGACTCGCACCGCGCCGGCCCGCGACGCCGCGGCCTTCTACGCCGACGCCCGCCACGACCTGACCGGGCCGTTGCACGGCGTACGGGTCCTGGACGTCACGAAGGTCTGGTCCGGCCCGATCGCGAGTTGCGTCCTGGCCGACCTCGGCGCGGACGTCCTGCGCGTGGAGATGCCCGGCAACCGGGAGGGGTTGATGCCCCCGGACATTCCCGGCACCGGCCTGTCCTGGTTCCGCCAGAGCGTGCACCGCAACAAGCGCAGCATCGGGCTCGACCTGCGCCGCCCCGGCGCGGCCGAGGTCTTCCTGCGGCTCGTCGCCACCGCGGACGTGGTGGTGGAGAACTACAAGCCCGGCACGCTGGACGCCTGGGGCGTCGGCTACCAGGCGTGCCGGGCAGTCCGGCCGGACGTGGTCCTGGTCTCCGTCTCCGGCTACGGCCAGTTCGGCCCCGACGCGCAGCGACCCGGGTACGACCCGACCACCCAGGCGGCCGCCGGCTGGATGGCGCTCAACGGCGAACCCGACGGCGCTCCTTTGAAGGCGCCCACCTTCCTCGCCGACGACCTCGCCGGGCTGCACGCGGTGATCGGCGCGCTCGCCGCGCTGCGCCACCGCGACCGCACCGGCGAGGGTCAGCACGTCGACGTGAGCATGCTCGACTCGCTGCTGTTCTCCAGCAACGGCTACCTCACCCTCGGCGCGACCGGGGTGCCGCTGCGCCGCTGGGGCGACCAGGCCGACTTCGTGGTGCCGGCCGGCTGCTTCCGGTGCGCCGACGGCCACGTCTACGTGGCGGTCGCCCTGGACCGCTCCTGGCGTCGCCTGGCCGAGGTCGTCGGCCGCCCGGAACTGGCCCGCGCGCCCGGGTACGCGACGAACGAGGAACGCCGCGACAACCGCGCCACGGTCAACGCTGTCCTCGCCGACTGGTGCGCCGGGCGCAACTGCGCCGAGGTGGTCGACACCCTCGACGCCAACGGGATCACCGCCGAGCGGGTGCGGACCTTCGCCGAGGCCGCGACCGACCCGCAGGTGCACGCCCGGGCCATGGTGCAGGAGACGGTGCTGTCCAACGGCAGCACCGCGCCGCTGACCGGGCCGGCGGTCAAGTTCTCCCGGACACCGACCGCCGTCCGCTCCGGCGCCCCCGAGCCCGGCGCGGACACCGACCGGGTTCTCGACGAGGTGGGCGTCGACGCGGCCACGCGGGACCGGCTGCGCGCGCAACGGGCCATCGGATGAGCAGGGGGTGACATGACAACGGCAGGCGACGCGCCGCGCTGCGCGCTGGTGACCGGGGTGTCCCGGGGAATCGGCCGGGCCGTCGCGCTGCGGCTCGCGGCGCAGGGGTATGCGGTGGCGGGCTGCTACAGCGCGCCGAGCGAGGCCGCGGACAAGACCCGGGCGGAGGTCGAGGCGTACGGGGTCGGGTCGTGGTTCGGGCCGTGCGACGTGACCGACCCGAACGCGGTCGACGCGTTCGTCACCGCCGCCGAGCGGCACCTCGGGCCGCTCACCGCGCTGGTCAACAACGCCGGCATCACCCGGGACCGGCCGCTGGTGCTGATGGCCCCGGACGAGTGGCACGACGTGATCGGCACCAACCTCACCGGCACCTGGAACACCTGCCGGACCGTCGCGTTCCGCTTCCTCAAGCGACGCCGCGGCGCCATCGTCAACCTGTCCTCGGTGGCCGGGGTCACCGGCAACACCGGGCAGACCAACTACGCCGCCAGCAAGGCCGGCATCATCGGGCTCAGCCTGTCGCTGGCCAAGGAGGTCGCCGGGTACGGCGTACGGGTCAACGTCGTCGCCCCCGGTTTCATCGAGACCGACATGACCGCCGCGCTGCCGGCGAAGCTGCGCGAGCAGGCGTTGGGGCAGATCCCGCTGGGCCGCTTCGGTGCGCCCGCCGACGTCGCCGACCTGGTCGAGTTCCTGCTCTCCGACCGCGCCGGCTACGTCACCGGCCAGGTGATCCGGGTGGACGGGGGGATCGTGCTGTGACCGCCGCACCCGCGTTCAGCGCCGCGACCCGCCCCGTCGACACGTACGAGGCCGCGGCGGCGCCTCTGCCGGCCATCGACTGGGTCGAGGTGTCCGCCGGGCCGCGCGGCGGGATCAGCCTGCGCGCCGGCACCACAGTCGACGCCGCCGACGTCTACCTGGCCGGGCACTTCCCCGAGCTGACCGTCTATCCGGGCGTGTTCACCCTGGAGACGATCGGGCAGGCCGTGACGTCGGCCGTCGGCTACTGCGCCGGCCGGCTGCCCCAGCTGCACCGGTTGCGATCCGCCCGGTTCCTCGCCCCGCTGCTGGCCGGCGACACGCTCACCGTCGAGGCGTCGGTCGGCCCGGTCGGCGACGACCAGTCCTTCGACGTCGCCGCCCGGTGCGTACGCGGCGACGGGGTCCACGCGGCGACGGTGCGCGCCGTCTACCGCTGGCCGAGCGCGGACGGCGGGAACGCCTGATGAGACTCGAACACGGCGAGCTGCGGGCCCTGCTGCCGCACCGGTACCCGATGCTGCTGCTCGACCGGGTCGACAGCGTCGAGCCGGGAGTGAGCCTGGAGGCCGTGAAGGCGGTCACCGGCTGCGAGCCCTGCTATCGGGGGATCGCCGAGGGACAGGCCCCCGACCGGTACGCCTACCCGGCCTCGCTGCTGATCGAGTCGTTCGGTCAGGGCGCGGCGGTGCTCTGGCTGCTGTCGCGCGGGCCGGGCACGACCGGGCTGCCGATGTTCACCGCGGCCCGGGACTGCGTGCTGCTGCGCCCGGTGTACCCGGGCGACGTGATCCGGCACCGGGTTCGACTGGAACAGGTCGTGCACGGTGCCGCGTTCGCCGCCGGATCCAGCTGGGTGGGGACCGACCAGGTGGCGGAGTTCGGCTCGATGATGGCGGTCGTCCGACCGGTCGACGCCATCGCGGAGCGGAAACGATGAGAGGAAGAGGGAACCCCGATGAGTGAACGCGACCAGCACATGGCGGAGCTGCGGGAGATCGTGGCGGAGGTGCTCGAGTTGGAACCCGAGGAGGTCGCCGACACCGCCGACTTCGTCGAGGAGTACGAGGCGGACTCGTTGCGGGCGATCGAGATCCTGGCCCGGATCGAGAAGAAGTACAAGGTGGAGATCCCGCAGGCCGAGTTGAACGAGATGCGCAGCCTCAAGGCCGTCCACGAGGTGGTGGCGCGACACGCCGGCTGGCAGGACTGACCGTGCACCGCGTGGTCGTCACCGGGCTCGGGCCGGTGTCCGGCATCGGCATCGGCGTGAACGAGTTCACCGCCGGGCTGCGCTCCGGCCGGTCGGCCGCCGCGCCCATCACGAGCTTCGACGCGAGCGGATTCCCGCACCACTTCGCTGGTGAGGTGCCCGCGTTCCGGCCGGAGGCGCTGCTGCGGCGGCTGCGGGTCGCCGACTGGGGCCGCTCGGCGCTGTTCGCGGCGGCGGCTGCCCGGCTGGCCGCGATGGACGCGGGTCTGTCGCTGCCGGCCACCGACCCGGCGCGCGTCGGCGCGGTCGTCGGCACCACCAGCGGTGAGTCCACGGTGGTGGAACAGCTGACCGCCGATCTGGTAGCCGGCGGCTACCCGGCCATGTCCGCCGAGGCGCTGCGGCAGGCGCCGGCCGAGCGGCTGTCCTATGCGGTGAGCGCGGAGCTGGGGCTGGCCGGGGAGTCGGTCACCCTCACCACCGCCTGTTCGGCCAGCAACTACGCCATCGGGTACGCGTACGACCTGTTGTGCTGGGGTGAGGCGGACGTGATGGTGGCCGGCGGCGCCGATTCGGTGTGCCGGTGGGCGCACGCCGGCTTCTACCGGCTCGGCGCACTGACCGAGCGGGCCTGCCGGCCGTTCGACCGGGACCGCTCCGGCATCCTCACCGGTGAGGGCGGCGCGGCCCTGGTGCTGGAGACCCTGGAGCACGCGCAGGACCGGGGCGCCCGGATCTACGCCGAGGTGCTCGGGTACGGCGTCAACTGCGACGCCCACCACATGGTCGCGCCCAACGAGGAGAGCGTCGCGGCGTGCATGCGGCTGGCCCAGGAGAACGCCGGGATCAAACCGGAGGACATCGACTACATCAGTACGCACGGCACCGGCACGCCCGCCAACGACCTGTGCGAGGCGCGGGCCATCCGGGCGGTGTTCGGCGACCGGGTACCGCCGGTCAGCTCGATCAAGTCGATGCTCGGCCACACGATGGGCGCGGCGAGCGGGTTCGGCGCGATCGCCACCACGCTGGGCATCCGGCACGGGTTCCTGCCCCCGACCATCAACTGGGCCACCCCCGACCCGGAGCTGTCGTGGATCGACCCGGTGCCGAACACGGCCCGGCCGGCCACGGTGCGGGTCGCGCAGAACAACGGCTTCGCGTTCGGCGGCAACAACGCCATCACGATCTTCGGGGCGATCCGGTGACCGGCCTGGTGACCGGCTGGGGAGTGCTCAGCGCGGCCGGGGACTCGGTCACCGAGCTGCTGGCCGCCGTCCGCGCCGGCACGGTCGTCGGCGTCGACGTGCGCGACCGCTTCGACGAGCCGCTGCCCACCGAGCAGGCGCCGGCGATCGCCGACTTCGACGTACGCCGGCTGCTGGGCCGCAAGGGCACCAGCTTCCTGGACCGGGCGACCGCGCTGGCCATGGTGGCCTGCGGGCGGGCGCTGGCCGACGGGGGCCTCACCCCCGACGACGACAACCGGCACCGCGTCGGCGTGGTGCTGGGCACCACCACCGGCAGCCTGAAGTCGACGATGGACTTCTCCCGCGAGACGCTGGTGCAGGACAAGCCGTACCTGGTCAACCCGGTGTTGTTCCCGAACACGGTGATGAACTGCGCCAGCGGCCAGGCCGCGATCCGCTACGGGCTGCGCGGCGTCAACGCCACAGTGGCCGGCGGCCCGCTCGCCTTCCTGTACGCGCTGCGCTACGCGCTCAACGCCCTGCGCCGGGGGTACGTCGACGCCCTGCTGGTCGGCGGGGTCGAGGAGTACACGCCGAACACGGCGTGGGCGGCGCAGCTGACCGGCGCCGGCCCGGCCGGTGAGGCCGCGGCGGTCTACCTGCTCTGCCGCCCGACGCCCGGCCGCACCGGGGCGCCGCGCGCCCAGGTGCTCGCGGTGGCCACCGGTTTCCAGCCGGAGCCCAGCGTCGACGGGCTCGCCGGCTGCGTACGTCGGGCGCTGGCCGGGCGAACCGGACGTTGTCCCCCACCGTCGCGTCGAAGAGGAACCCGTCCTGCGGCACCATCACCACCCGGGAGCGCAGCGAGTCGAACCG
>NZ_JBFAPG010000055.1:0-20391 GCF_040675595.1 Micromonospora sp. NPDC049580 | reverse complement strand
CTCGGGTCAGGTCCCGAGCGGCGCGTCTTCGACTGGCTGAACGTTCCCGAGGCGGGGACTGGAAGCCCCCTTACGCGGGTGGCCGCGCGGTCGACCCCCGGACCCGCAGCGATGGGCTGATGACGATCCGGTGGGTGGGGCGGTCGGGGTCGGCGAGCCGGTCGGCGACGAGACGCACGGCAGCCCGTCCGATCGAGCGTCGCGGCGGTCGGACCGCGGTCAGCGGCGGGCTGAAGAGCCCGGCGACCTCGTCGTCGTACGCCACGATGGAGAGGTCGCCGGGAACGGACAGGTGCCGCTCCTCGCAGTGTTGCACCAGCGCGATCGCCTCGGCGTCGGCGTGCACCAGCAGGGCCGTCGTCCCGGTCGCCTGGCACCGGTCGAGCACGTTGTCGAGCACCGTGTCCCGCTCCGGTGACCGTGTGTCGGGTACCACGGCCACCACTGTCGCGTTCGAGTCGAGGTCGCACTCGGTCGTGGCGTCGAGCCAGCCACGCCGCACGTGCTGGCTGGTGGGGCTGTTGGCGTCGAGTACCAGGCCGACCTTGCGGTGTCCGAGCGAGGTGAGGTGGCGTACGGCCATGGCGGCACCGAGCGCATGGTCGGTGACCACCGACTCCATGACAGCGTGATGGCTGCCTACCCTGGCGGTGCGTTCCAGCAGGACGACCGGGACGCCGACCTGGTCGAGCCACTCGATGGTGCGCTCGGCGGTCGGCGCGTCCATGCTCGGCGCGATGATCAGCCCGTCCACGTCCATCCGCCCCACCAGGCGTGCCAGTTGCGGCTGGTCGTCCTCGGTGTCGTACGAGGAGCCGCGCAGTACCACACGCATGTCCAGCTCGCGGGCGGCGCCCTCGACACCGCGCGCCACGTCCGGCCAGTAGTAGTCCAATGAGGGCACGAGCATGCCGACCGCGCGCCCGACGAGCGGGTTCAGGCCAGCGTCGGGCGGCTCCTCGGCTGCCGGGACGTCGTCCGGCAGGATCAGAGCGACTCCACCGTGGACCCGGCGAACCAACCCTTCGGCGGCGAGCTCCGCGATGTCGCGCCGGATGGTGACCGGCGCGGCGCCCAGCACGTGCGACAGGTCGGAGATGCGCATCGAGCCGTCGCGTTGCAGGGCTGCCAACAGTTGCTGGCGGCGGGCGACCTGAAGCGGCGCGCGGGAAGTCTCCGCCGTGGCGACGACAGGACTGTCCTTGGTCATGGGGACCTCCGAGGAACGCTTCGTGCGGCGAAAGGTATCGCGCCGTGACGACGAGCTTGCCGACCGGGTTGAACGCGGCTGCGCGCGACGGCTATGGCCCTCGGGCCGACCGAGCAGCTGTGAGCGATTCTGATCGTATCAGATCAGTTGTGGCGTTGCTGGCGTCGCTGAGTCCGCTGTGCGGCGGGGGTCGACCGGGTCACGGGCCGGAGGTCCGGTCTTCGACCGGATGATTAGGGGGTGTGAGACCGTTTTGTGGGCAGGCATCGGTAGCTCCGGCCGCCGTCGATCCCGGTGACGGCGTGTGTCCTTTTGATCGTATGTGTTCGTCTGGTTTGAGAACAGCATTGACTTGCTCTGATGTGAGCGTTTTACTTCGGAAACACTGCGGATGCCGGAGCGTCACATTCCGGGCAACGCGCCGCTCGCCACATTCCATGGAGACGGATCGATGCGACAGGATCTGGGATGACGTCCAGGACGGCCGGCCGGTCAACGCCGGGGACGGCCTCGGATGCCGCGACCTGGAGCCGGGACGACTGGCTGGCCCTCGCCGACCGGATGCTCGCCGCGGTCCGGCCGTTCGCGTCGCCCGGTCACGCTCTCGTCAGTCTTCCCGGGCGAAAGGGCGGTTACGGGCGGGCCGTCGACGGCCTCGAGGGTTTCGCCCGCACTTTCCTCCTGGCCGGCTTCCGCATCGCGGGGGCCAGGGGAGTGGGCATGGACGAGCTCGTCGACCGGTACGCGGCCGGCATCGCCGCCGGCACCGATCCGAGCTCCCCCGACCGCTGGGTGCGCTTGGACGAACACCCCCAGGCGAAGGTGGAAGCCGCCTCCATCGCGCTGGTCCTGGACATGACCCGCCCGTGGATCTGGGACCGGATGCCGTCCGCGGTGCACGAGCGGGTAGTCGACTACCTGCGCCCGGCGGTCGGCGACGACACGTATCCACAGATCAACTGGGTGTGGTTCCGGCTGGTCGTACAGACGTTCCTGCGTTCGGTGGGTGGGCCGTACTCGATCGACGAGATGGCCGCGGACCTGAGCACGCACGACGGCTTCGCCCGCGGGGACGGCTGGATGTCCGACGGGCCGCACCGCGCGTACGACCACTATGTGGGCTGGGCCCTGCACCTGTATCCGACGCTGTGGGCCCGAATGGCCGGCGCCGCGGACCTGGCCGAGCAGCGCCGCGATCGGGACCTGGCCAGCCTCGACCGCTTCCTGGGCGACGCGGTCACGCTCGTGGGCGCCGACGGGTCACCGTTGATCCAGGGGCGAAGCCTGATCTACCGCTTCGCCGCGGCGGCGCCGTTCTGGGTCGGCGCGATCGCCGGCGTGCCCTCGGTCAGCCTCGGCCAGTTGCGTCGCGCGGCCACCCGCATCGTGCGCCACTTCGTCGCCAACGGGGCCCTGGACGAACGAGGTCTGCTCACCCTCGGCTGGCACCGGTCGTGGCCGCGACTGGCGCAGTCGTACTCCGGACCGGGCTCGCCCTACTGGGCCAGCAAGGGCCTGCTCGGCATCGCGCTACCCGCCGAACATCCGGTGTGGACGGCCTCCGAGGAGCCGCTGCCAGTCGAGGAGCGGGACGCGGTGCGGGCGGTGCACGCGCCAGGCTGGCTGGTTTCCGGCACCCGTGCCGACGGCATCGTCCGGGTCATCAATCACGGCACCGACCACGCCGTAGAGGGCGCCACCGTCTCAGATTCCCCGCTCTACGCGCGACTGGGCTACTCCACCGCCACCAGCCCCGTCCTCGACGACAGCGGCTGGGCCAGCCCGCTCGACCAGTCCGTCACTCTCGTCGACCACGCGGGCCAGGTCACCCACCGCGCCGGCATGCGCCTGCTGACCGTGCACGTCGACACCGACGGCGTGGGCGTGGCCGGGTCACGTGCCCTCGCCCACTGGGTCGACCCGGATCCGGGTCAGCGCGATCACGGCGGCGGCCGCGTGGGCCGGTCCCGACCGGCCGGGCACCTCACTGTGTATTCGCTGGTCCGTGGCCCCTGGGAACTACGTCTGACCCGCGTCGACGACCTCGCCGACGGCGTCGAAGCGGCTGCGCTGCGGCTGCGGATCGGCGGCTGGGCCATTGCCGGGGATGCGACGGCAACCGTTGGTGAACGGGCGGTGGCCCTGACCGGGGCCGGCCTGACCAGCAGGCTCGACAGCGTTCGCGGGGACGGAACGGCCGGTGCCACCGCCCTTGCGCACGGCGGGCCCCTGGCCGGCGGGCTGGTAGTGCCCTGGCTGGACCACCCCGTCCGGCCGGGCGACTGGGTCGCCGCCTTCATCGAGCTGTCCGCGGTGCCGGCAGCCACGGTGGGGCAGGTAGGCCAGGCCGTGGCCGACGAGGACGGCCGCGGTCTCCACCTGGCGGTCGACTGGCCCGACGGGATCGGCACGTCGACCCGTCTGGACACCGAGCATGCCAGGCCCACCCAGGCGTCCTGGTAGCAGTGCGGGCCCGTCCGGGCCCCTTGACCTAAGGAGAGAGGGATGAAGCGTGCGATACCGGCCGTCATCAGCGCTGCGACGGCCCTGACGCTTGTTCTCGCCGGTTGCGGCGGCGGAGACGAGCCAGTCGACCCCAATGCCCCGGTGACGATCACCCTGGCTGGCTGGAGTCTGTCGTCCACGCCCGAGTTCAAGACGCTCGCCGACGGCTTCAAGGCGACCCACCCGAACGTGACGGTGGAGCTCAAGGAGTACGCCCCAGGCAACGACTACGACACCCAGATGATCACGGACCTGGCCGCCGGCACCGCCCCGGACGTCTACGTGATGAAGAACCTCAAGAACTTCTACACGTACCAGAGCGGTGGACAGCTGCTCGATGTCTCCGACGTCACCGCCGGTCTCGACTCGGTGCCGGCGCTCTCGTCGTACCAGGTGGACGGCAAGGCGTACGCGGTGCCGTACCGGCAGGACTCGTGGGTGCTGTTCTACAACAAGGACCTGTTCGCAAAGGCGAAGGTGGCGCCGCCGGACGGCAGCTGGACCTGGGACGACTACACCGACGCGGCGAAGCGGCTGCACACCGGGCTGAAGGGGGCCGGCTCGAACGCGACCGGCGCGTACCAGCACACCTTCCAGTCGACAGTGCAGGGATTCGCGCTCGCCCAGACCCCCAACGCGGACCTGCTCTCCGGGGACTTCGGCTACCTGAAGCCGTACTACGAGCGGTCACTGGACCTGCAGGCGGCCGGCGCGCAGCCGACCTTCGGCACCGCGAAGACCAACAAACTCACCTACCAGGCGCAGTTCGGCAAGCAGCAGTCGGCGATGCTGCTGATGGGCACCTGGTACGTGGCCACGCTGCTCAACCAGCGACAGAGCGGTGACGCCGACACGTTCCAGTGGGGGATTGCTCCGGCGCCGCAGTTCGACAAGTCCACCACCGGCACCTCCGCCACGCCTGTCACCTTCGGTGACCCGACCGGCCTGGGGATCAACCCGAAGATCAGCAAGTCCAAGACCGCCGCGGCCAAGGCCTTCCTCCAGTACGCGGCCGGCCCGGATGCCGGCAAGGCGCTGGCCGCGATCGGCATCACCCCGGCCCAGGTCACCGACGCGGTCACCGCGACGCTGTTCGGGCTGGACGGCGTACCGCGGGACGACCTGTCGAAGTTCGCCTACACCACGCACACCATCAAGCCGGAGAACCCGGTGTCGAAGCACACCGCCGGCCTGCAGAACCTCCTCAACGAGACGCACTCGGCGATCCTCTCCGACAGCAAGGGCGTCGACGCGGAGCTGAGCAAGGCGCAGACCCGTGCCAAGAACGAGGTCCTCAACCAGTGAGCTGTTGGCGGGTCCGGCGCGCCTCCGTCGCACGCCGGTCCCGCCACCATGCCGAACGCTTCCGGAGACTCCCTATGGCAACATTGCCGCGCACGAGACCCAGGAACCGGCGGCTGGTGTCGCGCAACACTGTCGCCGGCTGGTCGTTCATCCTGCCCAACTTCGTCGGCTTCGCCGTGCTCACCCTGCTCCCCGTCGTCGTGCTGTTCTACGTGGCCTTCACCAACTGGAACGTCTTCGGGGTGGCCGAGTGGACCGGCACCGCCAACTTCCGGCGAATGTGGGGCGACGCGAGCTTCTGGACCGCTTTGCGCAACACCGTCTACTACACGGTCTTCCACATCCCGCTGACCCTCGCGGCGGCACTCGGGCTGGCGCTGCTGCTCAACCGCAAACTGCGCGGCGTACGGTTCTTCCGCACCGTCGCCTTCTTTCCCTACATCACCTCGATCGTGGCGATCGCGATCGTCTGGAACCAGCTGTTCAGCCCGGAGTACGGCCCGATCAACGCCCTCCTCGGTGTCGTCGGGGTGGACAATGCGCCGGGCTGGACCACGTCGTCGACCTGGTCGATGCCTGCGGTCATCATCGTCGGCACCTGGCGGTACATGGGTTACTACATGCTGCTGTTCCTGGCCGGCCTGCAGACCATCCCGGCCCAGCTCTACGAAGCGGCCGAGACCGACGGCGCCTCACCGTGGCAGCGGTTCGTGCACGTGACCCTCCCCGGGTTACGACACACCACCTTCTTCGTCACAGTGCTGCTCACCATCGAAAGTTTCAAGGTCTTCGACCTCATCCTCGTGATGACCGGCGGCGGGCCGGGCCAGTCGACACTGGTGCTCTCGCAGTACATCTACCAGAAGGGCTTCGAGGAGAACCAGTTCGGCTACGCCTCGGCGGTCTCCATCGTCCTGTTCACCATCTGCTTCAGCATCACGGTCATCCAGTTCATGGTCAACAAGCGGAGGAACAGCTGATGACCGCGACCGACCTCTCCCTGCCCACCCCGGCCGTCGCCGCGCCCCGCAACCGCAGCGCGCCCGGCCGACCGGTCCGGTCCCGGGGCTGGCGGCTCGTCGGGTACGCCACCCTCGTGCTCGCGGCGGCCGCGCTGCTGCTGCCGTTCTACTGGATGGTGGTGGCGTCGTTGAAAACCAACAGCGACGTCTTCACCATCCCGATCACCTGGCTCCCCGATCCCGTGGTGTGGCGAAACTACCTCGACATCTGGCAGCGCTCGGACATGACGACCTGGTTGGGAAACACGCTGCTGCTGTCGGTGGTCGTCAGCCTCCTCCAGGTGGTGACCGGCAGTTTCGCCGCCTACGGCTTCGCCCGGGTCCGCTTTCCCGGCCGCAACGCGCTCTTCCTGGCGTACGTCGGGACGATCGCGGTGCCCTGGCAGTCGTACATGATTCCGCAGTTCATCCTCATGTCGAAGTTGCAGTTGTCGAACACGCTGTGGTCGATCGTCGCGCTACAGGCGTTCGGCGCGTTCGGCGTGTTCCTGATGAAGCAGTTCTACGAGACGATCCCCGAGGAGCTGAGCGAGTCGGCGCGGGTGGACGGGCTCAGCGAGTTCGGCATCTACCGACGGATCATGCTGCCGCTGTCCCGACCAGCGCTGGCCAGCCTGGCCCTGCTGACGTTCGTGACCACCTGGAACGACTACCTCGGCCCGCTCATCTACCTGCGCAGTCCGGAGCTGCGCACCATCCAGTTGGGTCTCAACACCTTCATCTCCCAGTACAACGCCGAGTACGCACTGATCATGACGGGCTCCGTGCTGTCCGTGCTGCCCGTCGCTGTCATCTTCCTGCTCGGCCAGCGCTACTTCATCGAGGGCATCGCCACGACCGGACTGAAGGGTTGAGGCCCATGCGTTCGCGCCACAACACCATCGCCGCCGTCTTCGACGGGATCTACGTCGCGCTCGTCAGCAACCTGCTGCTGGTGCTCGGTTGCCTGCCACTGGTGACGCTCGCGTTCACCACCGAGGCGGCGCGCTCCTGGCCGCTGTACGCGCTGACCGCCCCGCTCTGCGCGCCCGGGCTCTGTGCGGTCTTCGCGGTCATGTCCGCCTATTCGGCCGGCGACACCGGCGGCGTGCTGCGCACCTACGGCCGCGCCTGGCGAGCCACCGCCCGGCCGGCGATGCTCTGGACGGCGGCAGCCGTGGCTGCCCTGGTCGTGCTCGCCGTCGACGCCCGCGCCGCGTGGGGCCACCGGGTCGGGGCACTCGCCCTGCCGGTGCTGGCGACCCTGATCGTCCTCACCGTCGCTACCACGTTGCTGGGGTTGGTGACCGTCGCCGAGCGACCCACCGCGCGGTTGCGTGAGGTGGCCCGCGCCTGCGTGTATCTGGCGGTGCGCCGGTGGTACCTCACCGCCGTGTCTCTCCTCGTCCTCGTGCTGCTCGCACAGATCCTGGCGGCCCGTCCCGCGATCGCGCTCGGCCTCGCCGCCGCGCCACTGCTCTACGTCGTATGGGCCAACAGCCGCTTCACCCTGCGCGCCGCCCTCGACCCACCGGCGACCGCACCGCAGAGCACCTGAGCACCGTGTTCCGGCCACCGATCCGGGACGCCGACAACGCACCTGCCCGGCACCGGACCGTACCCACGAGGGAGAACAGCATCCATGACGGCGACCGACGTCCGTCCCAGCTCCGACGCAGAAGCCACGGCGGCCGCGGTGGCCGCCGCGATACGCACGGTCGACGCGAACATCGTCACCTTCGGCGACCGGTACCCCGCGGACACCACCGCCGCCAACCGCTACCCGCTCCGGCCAGCGAGCGGAGGCCAGCCCGAGGGCGCCAACGTCGGCTGGACCACCAGCTTCTGGCCTGGGATGCTCTGGCTGGCACATGATCTGACCGGTGCGGAGCGCCACCGGCGGGCCGCGCTCTCCCACGTGGACAGTTTCGCGGCCCGGATGACCCGCGGCATCGACCTGGACACCCACGACCTCGGGTTCCTCTACACCCTCGCCTGCGTCACCGCGGCCCGCCGTACCGGCGACGCGCGGGCCCGAGGCGCCGCTCTCGCCGCCGCCGACCACCTGATGACGCGCGTCCTCGAACCCGCCGGAATCATCCAGGCCTGGGGCGACCTGAACGACCCCCGCCAACGTGGCCGCACGATCATCGACAGCCTCATGAACACGCCGCTGCTCTTCTGGGCCAGCCAGACCACCGGCGACGACCGCTACGCCGCCGCGGCCCGCCGGCACACCGCTCAGCTTCGCCAGCACATCCTGCGTCCGGACGGCACCACCTTCCACACCTTCTACTGGGACCCGGACAGCGGTGCGCCGCTACGCGGGGAGACTGAACAGGGCCACTCCGACCACTCCTGCTGGGCGCGTGGGCAGGCATGGGGCATCTACGGGTTCAGCCTCAACCACCGGCACGTCGGCGACCCGGCGCTGCTTGCCGCTGCGAAGACCTGCGCCGACCGCTTCCTCGCCCACCTGCCCGAGGACCACGTCGCGTACTGGGATCTGGAGTTCGGCGACGGCAGCGGCCAGGAGCGGGACAGCTCGGCCGCGGCCATCGCCGCCTGCGGCCTGGTCGAACTGGCAGACGGCCTTACCGACACGGCCAGCGCCGACCGGTACCGGACAGCCGCTGCGGAGATCCTGCGCTCGCTCATCGTCCACTACTCCACCGGTGGCCATCCGGTCTCGAACGCGCTGATCCTGCACGGCGTCTACGACAAACCCAAGGGCATCGGCGTCGACGAGGGAACCCTGTGGGGCGACTACTTCTATCTGGAAGCCCTCACCCGCGCCACGATCCCTGGCTGGGCCAGCCCCTGGTGACCACCGCGATCGACCCGCACCGTCCGCATCCTCCGAAAGGTGACCATGGACTACCGCTACCACTGCGCGATTCCCGCCGTCGACGGCCGGAACACGCTGCCCTTCAATCCCTGCCGTCTGCTGGACTTCACCCTGCTGCGGCTGTCGGCCGGCGAGTCCTGGACCGGCGAGTCCGGTGACCGGGAGATCCTGGCCGTCATCCTCGGTGGCACGGCCAGCTTCACCGTCGCCGGCCGCCACTTCCCGCAGGTCGGCCAGCGACCGGACGTTTTCTCCGGCAAGCCGCACTCGGTCTACATCCCGGCCGGCTCCTCGGTGACCGTCGAGGCGGTCACCGCCGTGGAGATCGCCCTCCCCAGCGCCCCCAGCGAGCTGACCACCGACCCCTATGTCATCGCACCGGAGCAGGTCGTGACAGGCCGCTGGGGAGCGGCCAACTTCGGCCGTACCTACCACCAGATCCTCACCGAAGTCTCGCAACCGGACCTGCCCGCCCGCCGGCTCATCGTCGGCGAGACCTACACGCCCTCGGGTAACTGGAGCACCTACCCGCCACACCGGCACAAGGTCGACGACCTGCCCGCCGAGGCTGCGCACGAGGAGATGTACTACTACCGCGTCAACCCGGCGGACGGGTTCGGCATCAGCCGGGTCTACACCGACGACGGGTACGAGGAGAACGTCACCATCCGCGAGCATGTGATGCAGATGATGCCCGAGGGGTACCACACAGTGGTCAGCGCGCCCGGCTACACCACCTATTTCCTGTGGTTCCTGGCCGGCACACAACGCACCCAGGGCGCCCGCGAGGACGCCGCGCTCGCCTGGGTGGGTCAGACCGTACCGACCCTGCGCAGTGTGGGCCTGTAGCGATGGCTGCCCCACTCGGCCACCCGGACAGCCGGACGGCCACGCGCCGCCCGGGAAAGGACCCGAGCGGCGCGTCTCCGACAGGCTCAGCGTTGCCTGAGGCGGCACTAGGCGCGCGTGCTCCACTGCTGGTTGGCGCCCCCGTGGCAGGCCCAGAGGTGCAGTTGCGTCCCATTGGCGGTGCCGGAACTGACGGCGTCGAGGCAGAGCCCCGACTGGGCTCCGGTGATGGTGCCGTTGGCGTTCAGGTTCCACTGCTGGTTGGGTTGGCCGTTGCAGTCCCAGATGATGACCGCGGTGCCGTTGCTGCTTCCCGCTCCGCTGGCGTCGAGGCACTTGTTGCCGTAGACGGTCAGGGTGCGGCTCGCGGTGTGGGTCCAGCGCTGGTTGGTGCGACCGTGACAGTCCCACAGTTGCGCGCGGGTTCCGTTGGTGGTGCTGGAGTTGGGGATGTCGATGCACCGGCCGGACTGGCTACCCGCGATCAGCACGTTCTGCTGGCCGGGCGGTGGGCTCGACGGCGGGGGCGTGGTGGGCGGGGGAGTGGTGGGCGGGGGAGTGGTGGGCGGCACGGTCGAGCCGAACTGGGTGAAGAACCTCCACACCTCCTGCTTGACCCAGCTCCGCGCGCCGCTCTCACAGCCGGCACAGCCGTCCACCGGACCTTGCTGGTGGCCGCCGTCGAACGCGGCCCAGACCACCGGATATCCGGCCGGACACGAGTAGGCGGTGGTGATGTGGGTCCGGCTACCCGGCGCCGGCTCGGGCGGGTTCTGCGCGGCGCAACCGTTGTTCCGGACGAACCTGTCGCGCAGCGCCCGTCCGTTCGGGATGTTGTCGTTGACGCCGTGGATCCCCAGGTACGCCACTGGCTGGGTGCCGCCGCTGCAGCCGCTGATCGCCCCGGGCGCCGCGATCGCCGCGACCGCACGGAACACGGTGGGCCGGGAACACGCCAACGAGTAGCTCATCGCGCCGCCGTAGCTGAATCCCACCGAGAAGAGTTGCGTCGTGTCGACACAGAGGGCGTTCTCGATGACGCGGACCATGTCGTCGGTGAAGGTCACATCCTCACCGTTGGAATTGCCCCAGCCGTTGTTGATGCCCTGCGGGGCAACGAAGATCGTGGTGTTGTTCGACTGGGAGAGCATGCCGTAGTAGGCCCACGCCGCTCCGTCGGTGCCGCCCGACGCCACCTGATCGGCGGTGCCACCCAGCCAGTGGAACCCGAACGCCAGTCGGTGGGCATAGGTGTTGTTGTAGCTGTCGGGCAGCCGAAGGATGAAGCTGCGGCTCTTTCCGCTGCTCTGGATCGTGTGGGTGCCGCTGTTCAGTCCGGGCGCCTTGCCGCAGCCGGCGGTGGTGGCGGCGGCCGCCGATCCGCCAGCCACGATGATGTACGCCCCGACGGCGACGAGAACCAGGACAGCCATGGCGGCCCCGATCCAGGGGCCGGAGAGTTTGCGAAGTGGCACAGCTGCGCCTCCTTGTGGTGGACGAACTTCCATTGGTGGTGTGGGCGTGGGGCGTCACCGGTCGGCGAGGAACCCGCGCGGCGGCCCTTCGTAGACCGTCGAGGGCCGTGCCGACGCCGCGGCGGCCGGTTCTGGTCGCCGAACCGACGGCCGGCGGTGAGCCACGCGACACATAGACTAGCATAATGATGTGACGTATGACGTCCGCGATCGATGCGGCGTCGGCCCGCCGGGTGGATCCACCCCTCGGGGCGCTCTGTTCGCTCAAGTCGAACGAGCATCTTCGATGCCTTGACACTCCAGTTGCGATCGCTAACACTTGTCCGCAACACGTACTTAATGATCTGGACACATGGCGTCTGCCTCGCCGGCGACACCGGCACGGCACGCCACCCACCGCTCCCCACCGCGCGGCCCTGGGTCGCGTCCCCTCGGAGCTGTTAACGCTCACATGTAGGTCGGCTCGGGGTGTTGTCGCCCGCCCCTCCGCGAAGGAGAAGGACCCATGTCGAGAGTCCTCGCCCGGCTCTACGCGGTGTCGCTCGCCGCGTGCCTGCTCTTCACCACCTGGTCGGTGGCGACGCCGAAGGCAGCGGTCGCGCTCGACCCGGCCGTCGGTTACCTGATGGCGCACTTCACCGGCGAGTCCTCGACCGGTCAACAGATCTACCTCGCCCACAGCGCCGACGGCCTGCGTTGGACGGACCTCAACAACGGCGGGCTCGTGCTGCGATCCACAGTCGGCACCCGCGGCGTCCGCGACCCCGCCCTGGTTCGCTCGCCCGCCGGTGACAGGTACTGGATCATCGCCACCGACCTGTGCATCGGCTGCGGCCAGGACTGGTCGACAGCGGTCAACAACGGCAGCCGCAACCTCGTCGTGTGGGAGTCCACCGACCTGGTCACCTGGTCCGCGCCGTGGCTGCTGAACGTCGCCGGCCCGATTCCGGACGGACGCAACGCCTGGGCTCCGGAGGCGATCTGGAACCCGGCCACCGGCGACTACGTCCTCTACTGGGCGACGAACGTCCCGCTCAACGGGGTGACCAAGCACCGCATCTACTACGCGCGCACGGCGGACTTCCGCAGCATCACCACGCCGCAGGTCTACCTCAGCCGGCCCGGCAGCCAGGAGATCATCGACACCCAGATCGTCGAGGTGCCGGCCGGCGTCGGCGCCTACCGCTACGTCCGGGCCTCCCGCGACGGCCAGATCACCCTCGAAGGCAGCAACTCCATCCTCGGCACCTGGACGACCCTCGGGAACCTGTCGGGCATCGGGCTGACGGGCTCCCAGGTCGAGGGCCCGATGTGGATGCGGTTCAACGCCCGCAACGAGTGGGTTCTCTACCTCGACCAGTACGCCAGCGGGCGCGGCTACCTGCCCGTCCTGACCACCAATCCGTCGAGTCCGGCCAGCTTCCGGCTGCCGGCGTCCGGCTCGTACGACATGGGCGGCACCAGGAAACGGCACGGTTCGATCCTCAACCTGACCGCCGCCGAGCATAACCGCGTGCTCGCCCGCTGGCCCACCACGGCAGTCAACCGGATCCAGTCGTACAACCTCCAGGACCGGTTCGTGCGGCACTACGACTACGACGTCCGCATCGACCCGAACGTCAGCCCCGCGCAGGACGGTCAGTGGCGGCTGGTGCCCGGCTTGGCCGGCTCCGGCACGGTCTCCATCCAGTCGGTCAACTATCCGGGCTACTACCTGCGCCACTACGGGTTCGACTTCCGGCTGGAAGCCAACGACGGCACCGCCACCTTCGCCGCCGACGCCACCTTCCGGCAGGTCGCCGGCGTCGCCAACTCCTCGTGGACGTCCTTCCAGGCATACAGCCACCCGGACCGCTACATCCGGCACTACAACTACCTGCTCCGGCTCGACCCGCTCTCCGATGCGCAGAGCCGTGCCGACGCCACCTTCCGCGTGACCACCTGAACGCCGACCGTCTCCCCACACCGATTGGACCTGTCATGAAACGCAAAAGGCTGTCGCACGGACACGCGTCGCGGAGCACCCGGTCGTTGCGCCGACTTCTGATCGCTCTGGTGAGCGCGATGACCGCGCTGGTTGGCATCGTCGTCGTCACGTCGTCGCCGGCCACCGCCGCCACCAGCCAGTTTCGCGGCATGAACTGGGCCGTGTTGGGTGACAACTTCAGCACCGGCCCGCTCGTCGTGCAGGGCCTCAGCTCGTCCGACAGCAACGCGACGGTGCGGGCCAAGGCCAATGCCCTCTACGACAGCATGGCTTCCACCATGGGGGTCAACACCGTCCGGCTGCCCATCAACACCCACACGGTGGGAACGGCGTGGTGGGAGGCGTACCGCGGCGCCATCGACGCCGCGACCGCCCGCGGGTTCAAAGTCATCCTCGCCTACTGGGAGGACGGCGCGGCCTCCGGCGGCAGGATCACGAACCTCGCCGCGTGGAACGCGATGTGGTCCACGGTGACCAACACGTACGGCTCGAACACCAACGTCTACTTCGAGCCGATGAACGAGCCGCACGGCTACAGCTCGGCGGAGTGGCGCGACGTCGCGGCGAACTGGCTGAGCTACCACTACTCGGCGGTGCCCGGCCGGGTGCTCATCGGCGGCACCGGCTTCAGCCAGGATCTGCGGGACATCTGCAACGACACCCGCTTCAACTCGACCCTGCTGTCCTTCCACTACTACGCGTTCTTCTACGGCGCGATGACCTACGACGCCTTCCGCAGCCACATCCAGACCCGCCTGGGCAACTGCGCCTCCCGCGCGGTCGCGACCGAGTTCGGCGCTCCCATGAACGACGGCCGCAACTACGCCGACGCGGGCAGCACCGACAACTTCGTGCGCTACATCCGCGCGCTGGCCCAGGTCATGCGCGACAACCAGATGGGCGGCACCTACTGGCCCGCCCTCGGCGGCAAGCCGGGCACCATCGGATACGACTGGTACTCGATGTTCGCCCTCGGCGGCAGCGGCACCAACCTCAGCCTGACCGTCCGCAACACCTCCGGCGCCGACCGGATCCGGTACGGGTGGGGCGACACCATCGACGGTGGTCCGACGACGCCTCCGCCCACGACGGGAACGTTCTACCGGATCACCGTGCGGCACAGTGGCAAGGCCATGGACGTCCAGCAACCGAACACCGACAACGGCGCGCGGGTCGGCCAGTACACGTACGGCGGCAACGCGTGGCAGCAGTGGCAGTTCCAGGACGCCGGCAGTGGCTACTGGCGCATCATCAGCCGACACAGCGGAAAGTGCCTCGATGTGGTGAGCGCTTCGACCGCCGACGGCGCCGAACTCGTCCAGTACACCTGTGGCACCGGCACCAACCAGCAGTTCCAGATGGTCACCAACGGCAGCTACTTCCAACTCCGCGCCCGGCACAGCGGCAAGTGCGTGGACGTACCTGCCGCATCGACGGCGGACGGCGTGATCCTCAAGCAGTATCCGTGCAACACCGGCGCCAACCAGCAGTGGTCGCGCACGGCCGTCTGACGCTCGTCTCGCCGCGACGACCGATCCACGGTGGCCCGCACCCCCGGTACCGAACTGGTGACCGGCGCCGGGGGTGTGCGCCGTTGCGACGCCGCATCCGCCGGCGTAGCAACGGGGCAGTCCGGCGGTGTCAGACGGCCCTGAGGTCGGCCGCGCCGAAGGAGACGGCGAATCGCTTGCACCAGATGGAGACGCTCCGGAAGTCGCGTGGGTCAACCGATGCCGGTATCTCGTACACCTGGTTGCCCTGATTGCCCTTGAGCCTGGCCAGTTCGACCCATTCGCCGTCATCGAACACCCGCCACCCGGCCTTGCCGAGGGTGACCGGTTGGTCGGTCAGCCACACTCGCAGGTCCGGCCCGCTCGACGTATTCAGGTCCCGGATGACGAGCTGGTGGCGCCCGTCGGCGAGCCGGTGGATCTCGGCACTGCCGGTCGTCCGGTGCTCATGGGTGACGAACTCGCCGGCGGTCAGGATCGCGTTCCCGGCTGGTGTCGCCACCGGCGCCGCGGACGCGGGAGTGGGCGCGGTCGACGTGGTCCCCACGGGGGGAACCGCCTCGTCGACGTACGTGTCGGTGAACAGCTTCCACGGTTGGAACCAGTAGAGGGCCAGAGCCGCCACGAGGACAGCGGAGGCGAGACCGGCCCAGGCCACTCGCGACCGGAAGATCCATTTCCCCACCCCCGCAGCGTACGACCCCCGCAGCCGTCGAACTGGTCGCGAACCCTTTCGGAACCCTTACGACGCTCCGGGTCGCCCACTCCAGCCCACGTCGGTTGTCGTCGATGAACAGGTGGTGCGGTGCGGTTGCGGGCCGGCCGGGCCGGCACACCACACCGTTGCCGATCGCCCAGGCTGATAGGTTGATCTCAGGTGTGCCGGGAAGCCTGGTCGGCGTTGCGATAACGGCTGACCAGAACCGGAGAAGCGCCGAATGAGCATCCTGGCCTGGATCGCGGTGGCCGTGTTCGCCGCCGCCTACGTCCTGATCGCCACCGAGAAAATCAACCGGGTGGCGGTGGCCCTGGGCGGCGCGTCGATCATGTTGGCGATCGGGGCGACCGATGCCGAGCATGCGTTCTTCTCCGAAGAGGCGGGCATCGACTGGAACGTCATCTTCCTGTTGCTGGGGATGATGCTGATCGTCGGTGTGCTGAAACGCACCGGCCTGTTCGAGTACTTGGCGATCTGGAGCGCGAAGAAGGCTCGGGGCCGTCCGTTCCCGATCATGGTGATCCTGGTGGTGGTGACCGCCGTGGTGTCGGCGGCGCTGGACAATGTCACGACCGTGCTGCTGGTGGCGCCGGTGACGCTGCTGGTGTGCGAGCGGCTCGGCGTGCCGCCGATCCCGTTTCTGATCGCCGAGGTCATGGCGTCCAACATCGGTGGCGCGGCAACCCTGGTCGGCGACCCGCCGAACATCATCATCGCCAGCCGGTCGGGGTTGAGTTTCACCGACTTCCTGAACGTCATGGCCCCGCTGGTGCTGATCGTGCTCGTCGTGTTCGTCGGCCTGTGTCGGATCATGTTCCGCACGGCGTTCCGCTACGACGCCGAGCGCGCGGCCCGGGTGATGGCGCTGCGAGAGGCGGACGTGATTCGCGACCGCCGCCTCGTGGTGATCAGCCTGGTGGTGCTCGGCACGGTGCTGCTCGCGTTCAGCCTGCACACGGTGCTGGACCTGGAGCCCTCGGTGGTGGCCGTGCTCGGTGGCCTGCTGTTGCTGGCGTTGTCGCGGCTGGACACGGAAGACGTGGTCAAGGACGTCGAGTGGCCGACGCTGTTGTTCTTCGCCGGCCTGTTCGTCATGGTCGGAGCCCTGGTCGCCACCGGAGTGATCGACAGCGTCGCCCGGTCGGCGACCGAGGCCGTCGGGGGCAAGCTGTGGCCAGCCACCATGTTGATGCTGTGGGCGTCGGCGGGGCTGTCGGCGATCGTGGACAACATCCCGTACGTGGCGACGTTGAGCCCGATCGTGAGCGAGCTGGTGAACGCCGAAGGTGGGCTCGGTAAGGCTCAGGTGCTGTGGTGGGCGCTCGCCATCGGGGCTGACTTCGGCGGCAACGCCACTGCCGTCGGCGCTTCGGCGAACGTGGTGGTGCTCGGCATCGCCGAACGTGCCGGGCACAAGATCACGTTCTGGGGGTTCACCAAGTACGGTCTGATCGTCACCGTGATCTCGGTGGCGATCGCGGTGCCGTATCTGTGGCTGCGATTCTTCTGACGCTCAGGTGCCGAGCATCCGGTCGAGCAGCCCGTCCAGGGTGATCGCGCCGGTCATCACCCGGTCGTGGTCGACGACCGCGACCAGCGGCACATTCGATCGCGCCATCACCGAGGCGACCTCGAGCAGGGTGGCGTCAGCGTTGACCGCCGGCAGGCCCGGACGGTTGCGGGGCAGCAGGTCCGCGACGGTGCGGTCGCCTATCCCCTCCAGGATCACGTCGGCAGCGGCCTCGTCGATCACCCGGGCCAGCGCCGGATCGTCCTGGCAGTAGGACGGCAGTGCCATCCGCAGCACCTGCGTGCCAGCCAGCACCGTCGACGGGCGGCCCTTGGCGTCCACCACGATCAGGCCGGGCAGGTCCTGCGCCGCCAGGATCCGCGCGGCCTCCCGGGCCGGCATGTCCTCGGTGACGGTGTCCATCGGGATGGCCACATCGCTCGCGCGCATGCACCGACGATACGCCCGGACGCCGCGTTGACCGCGCTGACGCCGCCTGGCAGCCCCCCACTCGCAGTGGACCTATTTCTGGTAGACGTCCGGAACGTCGTCATGGTCACGGTCGACCTGCTCGGCCTCGTAGATCTGCCGGTACACGCGATTACGCAACCGCAAGATGACCGTGGCGAGCGCGGCGGCAATCAGGGAGCCTCCCAGCACAGCGATCTTGACCCGGCCGTCGGCGTCGCTGCCGACACCGAAGGCGAGTTCGCCGATCAGCAGCGAGACGGTGAACCCGATGCCGGACAGCACGGCCAGGCCGACCACGTCGATCCAGGCCAGCCCCGAGTCCAGTCGGGCCCGGGTGAACCGCGCGACGAGCCAGGTTGCCAGCAGGATGCCGATCGGCTTGCCGACGACCAGACCGAGCATGATGCCCACGGCGATCGGGTCGGTGAGCGCCTGCGTCAGGCCGTCCAGCCCGCCGACGGCCACCCCGGCGGCCATCAGCGCGAACAGCGGCACCGCAACACCGGCGGAGATCGGCCGGAATCGGTGCTCGAAGTGCTCGGCCAGGCCGGGTCCGGGGCCGGCCCCTGTGGAGCGCGGCACCGGGACGGCGAAGGCGAGCAGCACCCCGGCGACGGTGGCGTGCACGCCGGAGGCGTGCACCAGCGCCCAGGTCGCGAACGCCAGCGGCAGGAGCAGCCACCATGAGCGCACCCGACGCTGCACCAGCAGCGTGAACAGGCCCAGCGGCACCACCGCGGCCAGCAGTGGCAGCAGCGACAGGTGGGCGGTGTAGAAGACCGCGATGATGACGATCGCCAGCAGGTCGTCCACCACCGCCAGGGTCAGCAGGAAGGTGCGCAGCGCGCTCGGCAGATGCCGGCCGATCACCGCCAGCACGGCGAGGGCGAACGCGATGTCGGTGGCGGTCGGAACCGCC
Organism: Micromonospora sp. NPDC049580; assembly: GCF_040675595.1. NCBI lineage: Bacteria > Bacillati > Actinomycetota > Actinomycetes > Micromonosporales > Micromonosporaceae > Micromonospora > Micromonospora sp. NPDC049580. The sequence goes on along the minus strand of NZ_JBFAPG010000055.1, from coordinate 2,082 downwards.
CAGCCCTTCACCGCGCCGCCCCAGTTCACCACCGCGTACAGCAGGGCCGGCACGAGTACGCCGCCGACCGCGGCGGCGACCGGGACCGCGGCCCGGCGGGGATCACGCAGATCACCGGCGACGAACTCGCGCTTGAGTTCGAGACCGGCGACGAAGAAGAAGATCGCCAGCAGCCCGTCAGCCGCCCACGTCGCCAGCGACAGGTCAAGGTGCAGCGCGTGGGGCCCGACGGTGAGCGCCGTCATGGCCTGGTAGCGGTGCGCCCACGGCGAGTTCGCCCAGATCAGCGCCACGACGGCACCGACCAGCAGCAACGCGCCGCCGATCGTCTCCTTGCGCAGTACGTCGGCGATGCGACGTGCCTCAGCCCAGGAACCACGGCCGAGAACACGAGGAGGCGACTGAGGGTTCGACGTCACAAGCAGGCCAACTTTCGAAAGACGGGTCGGAACCATCTGCCGACCAGACTTCCCGGCGCACCGGAACCCATCGTACCGGGGCCTTTCGCCGCGGATCCCTCGACCGCAGACAGCCGACGGCGCGCCATCGGCCGCCAGATCTCGTTTCAACCGACCGGCTCCGTGGGTACGCTCCCACCGGCTGATCATCCGATCGACGGAGACCCTCGTGATCATGGCTCTGCTGCTCGACCTCGCCAACATCGTCGGTGGTTTCCTGCTCGCCGTCTCGGTGCTGCGGCTGTTGCCACGCGTCGGTGACGACCTGGGCCGCCTCGCCGGTCGGGCGGCCCCGATCGCGTGGGTGGTCGGCCTCGTGGCGCTCGTGACCGGCGGCTACCACCTCATCGTCCACCTGGTGTCCGGCCCCCGGGTGTTCCACTTCGAGGTGGTGGGGATCGGTGTGGGGCTCGCCCTGTTGTGGAGCCGGCTGACCGGTCGGCCGGCGTCGCGCGAGGAGCGGTCGGACGGCGCGACCGGAGTCCGCCTGTTGCTCGCGATCTTCGGTCTCATCGCGATCGTCGTCGGTATTCAGGGGCTCTTCACGCCGGACGGCTGATCAAGCCCGCGCGCCCGACCCGCGCGTGCGGCGTTCGCGCATGAGCGGGGTGTCACCCCGGCGGTCAACGTCGGTTCCCATCAATTCCCTGATTGAGGAGAGTCCCATGTCGGTCCAGGCATTTCTCTACGTCATCGCGGTCATCCTGATCGTGCTCGCCGCACTGCCACTGCCCACTCGGGGTGTCTCGTTCGCGCTGCTGGGCGCCGCCTGCGCCCTGCTCGCCTACGCCTGGCCGGTGATCACCGACTGATTCTTCGTCGGTGTGGTCGGTGGCCGGCAACCAGCGCCCGACAGTGTTGCCGGCACCCGGCCATGTCCCACCTTGCGGGGTCCGACAGGGACTCGTCGATGGACGGACGCGACGGACGCCAGCGGCGTCCACGAGACGCTTCCGGTCACCGGGGCGGCCCGAAGTGGTGGGTGAGCGAGGCGCGCAGGGTGTCCGCATCCCCGGCGGACCAGGCGACGAAGCAGTCGGGGCGTACGAGCAACGCGGTCGTGCCCCGCAACGCGCCGCTGACGACGTCGACCCGGTCTCGCCAGGGCGCGGCCACCTCGGCGTAGACACCTGTGGAATCCAGTAGCAACGGCCGGGCGGTGCGGGTCAGCTCGGCGAGGCGTACCGCGCCCTGGTCGGCGTGCACGACCACGTCGGGGGCGCACCGGCCGGCCAACGGGTCGGCGGGGTCGGCGGGGTAGTGGATGTCCGCGCCGGACATCAGCGCCGCGATGTGCCCGGTCACCTCCGGGATGCGCAGCAGTTCGGCGAAGAGTTCCCGCAGGCCGGTGATCTCGTCGCCGGGCCCGATGAGCGCCGACTGCGCCTGGGTGGACATGACGACCCGTTCGGCGACGGGACGGCGCTCGGTCTCGTACGTGTCGAGCAGGCCCTGCGGCGCCCACCCGCGCACCGTGGCGGCCAGCTTCCAACCCAGGTTGACGGCATCCTGGAGGCCGAGGTTGAGGCCGGGGCACAGGACTGGGCGTCGCGCATCGGCAGGAAGATCCGCCGCCAGGCGTTCGCGCCCGCCTCGGGCAGTCGGTAGTGCGGGCGGATCCGGG
>NZ_JBFAPG010000054.1:0-20874 GCF_040675595.1 Micromonospora sp. NPDC049580 | reverse complement strand
GCAGAGCCGGCGCGCCCTCCTGCGCTCCCGCCCCACCCCGACCCCGTTGATCAAGAGGTTTGCGTCACCACGACCGCGATTCCTGACCCAAACCTCTTGATCAGCACGGGTGGGCGGGGGTGAAGGGGGTGGAGAGGTGGGGGGTGGCTAGCAGGGTGGGGTTGAGGGTGTGCAGGGCCGTTAGGCGGGAGGCGCGCGCTTCGTCGGGGTCTACCTCGTGGGCGTACGCCAGGGTGGGGTCGATCAGTTGCACCAGGTGCACCAGGAGATCGCCGGTGAGCAGCATTCGCTCGTCGGCCGCTGTCAGGAGCACCGACTGGTGGCCGGGGGTGTGCCCGGGAGTGGGCAGCAGTCGTACCGCAGGGGTCAGGGTTGTCTCGCCGTCGACCACCCGGAGCTGGCCGGCGGCGCGCAAGGGCGCGACCAGCCCGGCCGGCAGCCCGGGGTTGATCGCCTCCGCCGCCTCCAGTTCGGTGCGCTGAAGCAGGTAGCTGGCGTTCGGGAAGTACGGGCGGCCCGGTGTGCCGGTGACCGCCCAGCCGATGTGATCGCTGTGCAGGTGGGTCAGCGCGACCGTGTCGACGTCGGCCGGGTCGATGCCGGCGGCGGCCAGTTCGGCGGGCAGCCGACCGGGCACCGGCGCCCAGCTCCCGGCGGGTGCGTCGGTCGGGCCGATCCCGGCGTCGACAAGGGTCACCGGCCCGTCACCCGAACGGATCGCGAAGCTGCGAAACGGCAGCCACCACCGCCCGTCGGCGGTGACCGAGGCGGGGTCGCGGCGGTCGGCCTCCTGCCACTGGGCCGCCGTGGCGTGCGGAAACGCCTCCGCGCGGGGCTGGAAGAAGGCACCCTCGCCGTCGGTGAGCGCGGTAACCGTGATAGACCCGAGAGTGCGGCGAAGTGGCATCGAGCGATGGTGTCAGGGAACTGCTGTGTCGTGCAGCCCGGTTCCGCCGGTCGGTCGAGGCCGGCTGAGGGCTGCCGGCCCAATTGCAGTACGCTCGTACTGCTTGAGCACGTGTCCCCCGAGAGGAGCGCCGGCCGATGGCGAAGATCAAGGTAAACAACCCGGTCGTGGAGCTCGACGGCGACGAGATGACCCGGATCATCTGGAAGCAGATCCGGGAGCAGCTGATCCTGCCCTACCTCGACGTCGACCTGCACTACTACGACCTGTCGATCCAGTACCGCGACGAGACCGACGACCAGGTCACCATTGACGCCGCCAACGCCATCAAGGAGCACGGCGTCGGCGTCAAGTGCGCCACCATCACCCCGGACGAGGCCCGGGTCGAGGAGTTCGGCCTGAAGAAGATGTGGCGGTCGCCCAACGGCACCATCCGCAACATCCTCGGCGGCGTCGTCTTCCGCGAGCCGATCATCATGTCCAACGTGCCGCGGCTGGTCCCCGGCTGGACCAAGCCGATCATCATCGGCCGGCACGCCCACGGTGACCAGTACAAGGCCACCGACTTCGTCGTCCCCGGCCCGGGCACGGTGACCATCACCTACACCCCGGCCGACGGCGGCACGCCGATGGAGATGGAGGTCGCCAACTTCCCCGGCGGCGGCATCGCCATGGGCATGTACAACTACGACGAGTCGATCCGGGACTTCGCCCGGGCCTCGTTCCGGTACGGCCTGGACCGCAACTACCCGGTCTACATGTCGACCAAGAACACCATCCTCAAGGCGTACGACGGCCGGTTCAAGGACATCTTCGCCGAGGTGTTCGAGACCGAGTTCAAGGCGGAGTTCGACGCCGCCGGCCTCACCTACGAGCACCGGCTCATCGACGACATGGTCGCCGCCGCGCTCAAGTGGGAGGGCGGGTACGTCTGGGCCTGCAAGAACTACGACGGTGACGTGCAGTCCGACACCGTGGCGCAGGGCTTCGGCTCGCTGGGTCTGATGACCTCGGTCCTGCTCTCCCCGGACGGCCGTACCGTCGAGGCCGAGGCCGCGCACGGCACGGTCACCCGGCACTACCGGCAGTACCAGAAGGGCGAGAAGACCTCGACCAACCCGATCGCGTCGATCTACGCCTGGACCCGGGGCCTGGCCCACCGGGGCAAGCTGGACGGCACGCCGGCGGTGACCGAGTTCGCCAACACCCTGGAGCAGGTCATCATCGACACCGTCGAGGGTGGCCAGATGACCAAGGATCTCGCGCTGCTCATCTCGCGCGACGCCCCGTGGCTGACCACCGACGAGTTCATGAACGCGCTCGACGAGAACCTGGCCCGCAGGCTCGCTGCCTGATTCGACCGCACCAGCACCGGAGCCCGTCGGCACCCGCCGGCGGGCTCCGGCGTGTCTGCCGGCTGACACGCCTGCCGCGTCACCCGGCCTCGCGCGCCTCGTTGACCAGGGTGGACGAGATGCCAGTCGCGTCCAAGGAAGGTTGACCGCGGTCGACCGCGGATGCGTGCCGATCAGCCAGCCTTCCCGGCTGTGTCGAGCACAGCCAGCCGTCCCTTCCCTGCGGGGGGCCCTGTCCCGGGCCCCCCGCGCCCTGTTTCCCGCCAGGCCCGGAACGCCGGCTCTGCCGGCTCGCCAGGGTCAGGCGGCGCGGAGCAGTTCGGCGGCGCGCTCGGGGGAGATGTCGTTGATGAAGACGCCCATCCCCGACTCGGAGCCGGCCAGGTACTTCAGCTTGTCCTTCGCCCGTCGGATGCTGAACAGCTGAAGGTGCAGGTGGCCCAGCTCGCGGTCGATCCGCACCGGCGCCTGGTGCCACGCCGCGATGTAGGGCATCGGCATGTCGAACAGGCCGTCGAAGCGGCGCAGCAGATCCAGGTAGAGCGGCCCGAAGGCGTCCCGCTCGCTGTCGGTGAGCGCCGGGATGTCCGGCACCACGCGGCGCGGCGCGACATGCACCTCGAACGGCCAGCGGGCCGCCGCCGGCACGAACGCCGTCCAGTGCTCGTTCTCGGTGACCACCCGCTCGCCGGCCGCGCGCTCGGCGGCCAGCACGTCCGCGTACAGGTTGCCCCCGCCGGTCCGCTCGGCGTGCCGGCGGGCCGCGGCCAGCAGCGCCCGGGTGCGCGGCGTCACGAAGGGGTACGCGTAGATCTGCCCGTGCGGGTGGTGCAGCGTGACGCCGATCTCGACGCCCCGGTTCTCGAAGCAGAACACCTGCTCCACGCCGGGCAGCTCGCCGAGCACCTCGGTCCGGTCGGCGAGCGCGTCCAGCACGGTGCGGACGCGACGCGGCGGGAGGCTGGCGAACGAGGCGTTGTGGTCGGAGGTGAAGCAGACCACCTCGCACCGGCCCAGGCCCGGCCGGACCGGCGTGAACGGGGTGATCTCCCCGGGCTCGTCGGCGACGCGGCCACTCAACGACGGGAACCGGTTCTCGAAGACCACCACGTCGTAGTCCGGGGCGGGGATCTCGGTCAGTCGGTCGCCCACCGAGGGGTCGAGCGGGCACTCGTTCGCCGGCGGGAGGAAGGTGCGGGTCTGCCGGTGCACGGCCACGGCCACCCACTCGTCGGTCAGCGGGTCGTAGCGCAGTTGCGACGCGGGTGGCGGTGGCGGCAGGTCCCGGCGGTCCGGCTGGTCGCGGACGGCGTCGTCGTTCTCGTCGAAGTAGATCAGCTCCCGGCCGTCGGCCAGGTCGATCGCGGTGCGCTTCACGTCGCCGTCTCCTCACTCGTCGGCGTGCGCGTCGCGCGGCCCGCCCTTGCTGCCTTTGCCATGATCAATTCGCCCACCTGTTCGCCGAGTACCCGTCGTGCGGGCGGAGGCAACGCCTCGTCGCTGACCAGCACGTGGGCTGCCGCCAGCTCGACGATCGAGGAGATGCCCACGGTGCCCCACTTCGTGTGGTCGGCGAGCACCACCAGCCGGTCCGCCGCGGCCACCAGCGCCCGGTCGATCTCCGCCTCCATGAGGTTCGGGGTGGTGAAGCCGGCCCGCTCGGTGATGCCGTGGACGCCGAGGAAGAGCAGGTCGAGGTGCAGCCGCCGGACGGCGCCGACCGCGAGCGGGCCGACCAGCGCGTCCGACGGTGTCCGTACGCCGCCGGTGAGCACCACCGTCTGATCGGGCCGGCCTCCGGCGTGCAGGATCTCGGCCACCGGGAGCGAGTTGGTCACCACGGTCAGGCCGGGAACGTCCACCAGTCGGCGGGCCAGTTCGGCGGTGGTGGTGCCGGCGGAGAGGGCGACCGCCGCACCGGGCCGCACGAGCCGCGCCGCCCGGTCCGCGATCGCGGCCTTCTCCGGCAGTTGCCGGACCGACTTGGCGTGGAAGCCCGGCTCGTCGGTCGAGCTGGGGCCGGTCGCGGTGGCGCCGCCGTGCACCTTGGCCAGCAGGCCGCGCTCGTGCAGGGCCTCCAGGTCGCGGCGAATGGTCATGTCGGAGACGCCGAACTCGGTCGCCAGGTCGGTCACCCGAACGCCACCTGCGGACCGGACCCGATCCAGGATCGCCGACTGCCGCTGCTGAGCGAGCATCAGCCGTGCCTCCCAGGGGTCCACGTACTCTCACGCGGTCGAACGTGTTCCAACAAAGATGAACACTAGCGCGTGCCCGGAACCGGCGGAAGGAAAGGGGTGGGACGACGCCTCAGGCCGACTGGATCTTCAACTCCACCCAGCCGCTCTCGGTCAGGTGGTGCAGCACGGCCTGCACCGCGTCCGCGACGCTCAGGTGGGTGGTGTCGAGCACCAGGTCCGCGTCCGTCGGCTCCTCGTACGGGTCGTCGATGCCGGTCATGCCGGTGAGCAGACCGGCGCGGGCCCGCGCGTACAGGCCCTTGCGGTCCCGCTGCTCGCACACCTCCAGCGGCGTCGCGACGTGCACCAGCACGAAGCCCGCCCCGGCGGACAGGGCCATCTCCCGCGCCGTCGCGCGGGCGGCCGCGTACGGGGCGATCGGGCAACAGATGCTCACCCCGTGGTGCCGGGCGATCTCGGCCGCCACCCAGCCGATCCGCCGGACGTTGAGATCCCGGTCGGCCTTGCTGAAGCCCAGCCCGGCGGAGAGCTCCCGACGTACCACGTCCCCGTCGAGCAGGGTCACCGTCCGGTCGCCGTTCTCCCGCAACGCGTCGGCCAGCCCCCGGGCGATGGTGGATTTGCCGGAGCCGGAGAGGCCGGTCAGGAAGACCATCAGCCCCCGGTGCCGGCGCGGCGGCCGGGCCCGGGCCAACTCCTTCGCCACCGCCGGAGGCGTGTGCCACTCCGGCAGCGGGAAGCCCCGGTCGAGCAGGTCGTCGATCTCGTCCTGGGTGAGCGCGAGGCGGCGGTTGCGCGGCGGGATGTCCTCCCGCCAGCGCCACTGCCCGTCCCGGTTGTCGTACGCCAGCTCGCGCGGCACCAGCACCCGCAGCCCGGCGCCGGAGAGCATGTCCCCGGTCGAGAGCAGGTGGGTGACCCCGTACGCGGCGGAGACGCGCGCACGCAGCAGCGCGTCGCTGATCTCCTCCCGCCGATGCGACAGCGGCACGGCCACCAGGGTGGCCGGGGGCATCCGGTCCCGGGCGGCGAAGATCGTACGCACCAGCGCCTCCGGTGCGAGCCCGCCGACACCGCCCTCGCCGACCGGGATCATCACCAGCAGGTGCGCGGCCAGGGTGCGGGCCGCGTGCGCGATCTGGGCGAGCTGCGGCCGGTGCAGCGGACGGTCGGCGATGACCCCGAGCACCCGACCCGGAGGCAGCAGCGCGCGGACCTCCTCCGGGCTGCGCCGCAACCGCTGGAACGGGCCGTGACCGCCCTCGCCGAGCCGGCGGAGCTGGCCACCCAGGCCCGCCACGCCCTCGCGTACCGGCCAGACGTCCGCGACGTCCAGGGCGGCGACCGGCGCCCCCTCGCCGTCGGTCAGCACCAGGGCCCGGCGGGCCTCATCGCGCGGGTCGAAGCCCTGCGCCAGCGCGGCCGGCACCTGCAGGGTCACCGGAACCTGCCACGGCGTGCCGTCGGCCAGCCGGCCGCGTCGGCTCACCGACACCAGGTCGGCGCGGGTCATGAAGCCGGTCAGGGGGGCGTACGCGCCGGTCAGCAGCAGCTCCAGATCCGCGAGCTCACCGGGACGCGGCGTGTACGCCGGCGCGTCCCGGAGCACCTCGTCGGGCAGCACCCAGCCGTTGCTCATCCACACCCCCCACTCGCTGACCGGCACACAGTTTCGCAGCCGACCGCCGATCGGTCGAGGCCGCCACTCCACGACCCGGACGGTCGGGTCAGCGACGGACCCGGCGACCCACCGCGGACCGCAGCCAGTTCCAGACCTTTCGCTCGTCGCGGATCCGCGGAGGCGCGCCGTCGGCCGGGCAGATGAAGAGCAGCGGCAGCCGCGCGTCCTCGGTCCATCCGGCGTTGGTGATCCGTGCCTTGAGGAGCCAACTGCCCCGCGTACGACCGCCGTTGAGGGCGCGGAAGTCGATCGTGGTGGTGGCGCGGTGCACCAGGTGAACGGTCTCCGCGCCGCCGGGACCGGCGACCCGCTCGGTCTGGAACTGCACCGGCAGGAAGATCTCGTCGCCGGTCTCCCGGCGGCGGGCGACCACGTCGAGGCGGGCCTTGCGGACCTGAGCGGTGGAGTCGAGCACGTCGGGGGAGATCTCACCGACCGGAAGCACCAGCACGTCGCGCCCGTCGTCGGCGCGGAACCCGATCGGCTGGTCCGCGGAGCGCAGCTCGGCGGCAACGGTGACCGTGACGGCGTGCTCGTCCGGCTGGAGCTCGTCGATCCGGCCGTGCCCGGCGATGCCCGCCTCCCACCGGGCCAGCCGCCGCAGGTCCTCGACCCGGCCCCGCTCGGTCAGGTACGCCACGGCCCGTTGCAGCGGCGGCAGGCCGCCGGCTACCCCGGGAGCGAAGCGCTCCTGGATGATCTTCTGGACCTCGGCGGCGACCTGGTCCACCCAGTCGTGGGGAGCCTCCAGCAGTCGCTTGCCGCGCAGCCGGTTGATCATCTCGTTGCGCAGCCACCGCCGGTGCAGCCGGTCGCGCAGCGGTCCCGGTTCGGTGTGGGCGTCGACGATGTCCAGCGCGTCGCGCACGCTCGCGAAGTAGCTCGACGGCTCCAGCCGCGCCGCGGTGACGTTGCGGGCGTCGCCCCGCTGCGCGTGGTGGTAGCAGGTGTAGTCGGACAGCACGCAGGTGCGGCGGGACAGGAAGTAGGCCCGTACGACCAGGGAGTGGTCCTCGAGCCGCCGCTTGCCGCCCTCCGGGAACCGCAGCCCGTGCTCGTTGAGGAAGGAGCGGCGGAACAGCTTGTGGCAGGTCAGGCTGTCGATCAGCGGGGCGTTCGCCAGGGTGGCGTCGAAGCGGTTCTTGCGGAACAGTTCCCGGGGCACGCCGCGCCCGTGCCCGGCCATCTTGCCGATCACCACATCCGCGTCGTACGTCTTCGCGCAGTCGTAGAGCCGTTCCAGCGCCTGGTCGGCGAACCAGTCGTCGTCGTCGGCGAAGAAGACGTACTCGCCGCGGGCCCGCTCGATGCCGAGGTTGCGCGGGCGCGACGGCCAGCCCGAGTTCTCGATGTGCACCACGTGGATGTGCGGGTGCTCGGCCGCCAGCCGGTCCAGCCGCTTGCCCGTGTCGTCGGTCGATCCGTCATCGACGAAGATCGCCTCGAACTCGTCGGCCGGTAGCGACTGGCGCAGCAGCGACGCCACCAGCTTCTCGATGTGGGGGCCGCAGTTGTACGCGGGCACCACGACACTCACCTTGGGGACGCCAACCTCGACCATCACGATCCTTCCGCTTTGGCGGTCGAATATCCCCCGGAACACTGCCCGGTGAACGGGAAGTGAATCGTGCCACCCGGCAGGGGTCTTTCCGGCAGCGGGGTCTGGCCGAACGCACGACCGGCGCAAACGTTCATCGTCGCCGTCGGCGGACCTTAGGGGTGGGTCGCCGCGAGGATCAGGGGAGCACCGGGGGCGCGCCGGTGTCGGTGCGGGGCATCGACTCCCTACGCTGGCGTCGTGACACTGATCGCGACCCAGTCGCTCACCAAGACGTACGGAGGTCGGGTCACCGCGCTCACCGACCTCACCGTCGCCGTCGAGCCCGGGATCATCGGCCTGGTGGGCGCGAACGGCGCCGGCAAATCCACCTTGATCAAGATTCTGCTCGGCCTGATCGCCCCGACCAGCGGTCAGGTCTCGGTGCTCGACATCGACCCGACCACCGAACCGGCGGCGGTCCGTGCCCGCGTCGGCTACATGCCCGAGCACGACTGCCTCCCACCGGACCTGTCCGCCGCCGAGCTGGTGACCCACCTCGGCCGGATGAGTGGCCTGCCGCGCACCGCGGCCCGCGAGCGCGCCTCGGAGGCGCTGCGCCACGTCGGGCTCTACGAGGAGCGCTACCGCCCGGTCGGCGGCTACTCCACAGGCATGAAGCAGCGGGTCAAGCTGGCCCAGGCGCTGGTGCACGACCCGGACCTGCTGCTGCTCGACGAGCCGACCAACGGGCTGGACCCGGCCGGTCGGGACGCGATGCTGGCGCTGGTGCACCGGATCGGCACCGAGTTCGGCATCTCCGTGCTGGTGTGCTCACACCTGCTCGGCGAGGTCGAGCGGATCTGCGACACGCTGATCGCCATCGACGGTGGCCGCCTGCTGCGTGCGGATCACATCTCCGCGATGACCTCGGCCACCGACGTGCTGGCCGTCGAGGTCAGCGAGGGCACCGAGGAGTTGGCCGCCCGGCTCGCGGCGCTCGACCTGCCGGTGGCGCGGGACGGCCGGCTGCTGCTCGTACCGCTCGCCGACGACAGCACCTACGACCTGATCCTCGGCGCGGTCGCCGAACTGGACCTGCCTCTGCACCGGCTGGACCAGCGCCGGCACCGGGTGGCCGAACTCTTCGCCACGAGGGAGCTCACCCATGCCTGAGCTGTCATCCGCCGCCGTGCGGCCCACACCGACCGGCGTCATCCACGACATCGGCTATCAGCGCTACGAGGGCCCACGGCTGGGCCGTCGGCACGTCTTCGGCGCGCTCTACCTGCACGGGCTGCGCACCATCTTCGGGTTCGGGCGCAGCGCCAAGGCCAAGATCTTCCCGTGGCTGGTGGTCGGCATCGTCACCCTGGTCGCGGTGGCCCTGGCCGCCGTCCGCAGCCAGCTCGGCGAGCCGGTCGCCACGTACGCCCAGTTCGCCGACGCGATGAGCTGGCTGGTCCTGTTCTTCGTCGCGGTGGCCGCGCCGGAGCTGGTCTCCCGGGACCTGCGCAGCGGTGTGCTGCCGCTGTACTTCTCCCGACCGCTGCCGCGCGCCGACTACGCGCTCGCCAAGTTGCTGGCGCTGGTCACCGGCCTCTGGCTGCTGCTCGGTGGGCCGCAGCTGGTGATGTTCCTGGGTGCCGCGTTCACCACCAAGCAGGGCATGCGCGGGGTCTGGAACGAACTGCTCGACCTGCTTCCCGGCCTGCTCTACGCCGGCCTGTGGGCGGTGGTCTTCGCCTCGGTGGGGCTGCTGGTCGCCTCGCTGACCGGCAAGCGCGCCTTCGCCGCGGGCGGGGTGGTCGCGGTCTTCCTGATGACCACGCCGATCGTGGGCGTGCTGAGCATCCTGCCGTCGAACACGGCCAACGAACTGGCCGGCCTGGCCTCGCCCTCCACCCTCGTGCAGGGGGTGGGCATCTGGTCGCTGGGTGACCTGCTGGTCGAGGGCGATCCGGGCGAGATGATGATCGGCGACTTCGGCCCGGTCTACGCCCTGGTCGCGGTGCTGCTGGTCGCCGGCGCGACCGCCCTCCTGCTGGCCCGCTACCGGAAGGTCGCCTCCTGATGAGCACGCTGAGCCTGACCGGGGTGTCCCGGTGGTACGGCAACGTGGTGGCCGTCAACGACATCAGCATGGCCCTCGGGCCGGGCGTGACCGGTCTGCTCGGTCCGAACGGCGCCGGCAAGACCACGCTGCTGCACATGATGGCCGGGTTCCTCGCCCCGTCGCGCGGCACGGTGACCCTCGACGACGAGCCGACCTGGCGCAACCCCGACGTCTACCGCCGGCTGGGGCTGGTCAGCGAGCGGGAGGCGGTGCAGAGTTTCCTGACCGCGTACGAGTTCGTGCTCGCCAGCGCGAAGCTGCACCGGTTGGCCGACCCGGCGGCGGCGGCGCGACGGGCCATCGACCTGGTGGAGCTGGAGTCGGCGCAGGACCGCCGGATCGGCACGTACTCCAAGGGCATGCGCCAGCGAGCCCGGGTGGCCGCGGCGCTGGTGCACGACCCGCAGGTGCTGCTGCTCGACGAGCCGTTCAACGGCATGGACCCGCGTCAGCGGCTGCACATGATGGATCTGCTGCACAGCCTCGGCGACGCCGGCCGGACGATCCTGTTCAGCTCGCACATCCTGGAGGAGGTCGAGCAGGTCTCCGGGACGGTGCAGGTGATGGTGGCCGGTCGACTGGCGGCCTCCGGCGACTTCCGGACCATCCGTCGGCTGATGACCAACCGCCCGCACGTCTTCGCGGTGCGCTCCACCGACGATCGGGCGCTGGCCGTGGCCCTGATCGCCGAGGCGTCGGTGAGTGGCGTCGAGCTGGACCGCACCGGCCTGACCGTACGCGCCGGCGACTACGGCGCCTTCACCCGGGCGTTGCCCCGGATCGCCCTGAACAAGGGCATCCGGGTGCGCCAGCTGGTGCCGTCCGACGAGTCCCTGGAGAGCGTCTTCTCCTACCTGGTGGAGGCCTGAGAACATGTCGACCATTACCTGGATCACCGCGCGCGGGCTGTTCGGCCGGCGCCGGTTCCTGCTGCTGCTCCCGCTGCCGTTGGTGCTGCTCGGGCTGGCCATCCTCTGCCGGTCGCTGGGCGTGGACCCGGGCGAGTGGGGGCCGCCGGTGCTGGTCGGCCTCGGCCTGGCGGTGGTGCTGCCGGTGGTTGCGTTGATCATCGGCACCGGCGTGCTGGGCGCGGAGATCGACGACGGCACCGTCGTGCACATCCTGACCAAGCCGCTGCCGCGCTGGCAGATCGTGCTGCCGAAGCTCGCGGTCGCCGCCGGGGTCACCGCGGCCACCGTCGCGGTGCCGCTCTACGTCGCGGGCGTGCTGGCCGATTCGGTACGCCTCGGTCTGGCCCTGGCGTTCGCGGCGGCGCTCGGCGCGCTGGCGTACTCGGCGCTGTTCCTCGCGCTCAGCCTCGTCACCCGGCGTCCGGTGCTGCTCGGCCTCGTCTACGTGCTCATCTGGGAGGGGCTGCTGGGCAACTTCGTCAGCGGCACGAAGGTGCTCTCCATCCAGCAGTACGTGATCGCCCTCGCCGACCGGCTCGCCCCCAGCGGGCTGCTGGAGACCACCGTGTCGGTGCCGGTCGCCTCCGTGATGACCGCCCTGGTCAGTGTCGGCTTCACCGTGCTGGCGATCGACCGCCTGCGCTCGTTCAGCGTGGCCGGCGAGACGAGCTGAGGCACATGCGGGGTACGGTTCCGGCCAGCCTCCCGCAAGGGGTAGGGCTGGCCGGATGGACCGGCCGGGGTGCCGGGGCCCAGGCTGACTGGTGTGAGCGTCGAAGCGGAGTGGACATCGTTGGCTGAGCCGTACTCGCGGAGCAGCCGGCCGTGGCTCACCAGCCTGGCGGTCGCCGGGCTGGCGTGCGCGACGGTCGCGACGGCCGCCCAGGGCAGCGGCCGGTTCCACTGGTGGGCCGGCTTCATCCTGATCCCGGCCGCGCTGATCGCGGCCAGCGGCGGGCCGTTGCTGGCCCGCGGCGGCGGTCGGGCCTTCGCCGGGTACGTCATCGCCTGCGTCGGCACGCTGGTGTTCGTGGTGGGTGCGTTGCTGATGTTCGGGGCGATGGGGCAGGGCTGGCCGCTGCTGGTGGTGCTGCCCTGCCTGGCGGTCGCCGGCACGTACGGCTGGCGGGCCGCCCACCCCCTGGCCCGTGGCCTGCACCGCGCGGTGGCGCTGCTCGCGCTCACCGGCGCGCTGCTCGGTGTGACCCTGCAACTGATCCACATCCGTCTCATCCACCTGGAGACGGGCTGGTGGGGCGTGTTCCTGATGCTGGCCGGGGCGATCGTGCTGGGCAACGCGGGCGAGCTGACCCGGCATCGGATGCCGTACCGCCTCCAGGCGATCACCCTGCTGGTCGGCCCCGCCGTGGCGGCCATCCTGCTCGGCCTGCGCTTCCTGCGCGGCTGGTGAACGACCGGTCCGCCGCCGCCGCCGGTCGGTGCGGGCGGCGGCGGACTTCGGTCAGAAGGCGCAGGCGATGACGAGTTCCGGGGCGCGGTCGGGCAGCAGGTCGAGCTTGCCGATCCGACCGGCCGCGCGCAGGTCGTCGGCGACCAGGGTGAGCTGCTCCAGCAGCGCCGCCGGGCCCAGTGCCTCGGCCAACGGCACCTCCGCCTTCATGGACAGCTTCCGCTCCGACTTGGCCCGCCGCACCTGGCCCAACGCGTCACCGGCGAGCCGCAGCAGCGCCGGCTCTCCCGTCCCCTCGATCGTCCGGGCCACCTCGTAGGTGGTGGGCCAGGGCGCGCGGTGCACCGACCCGTACCGCCACCAGGACCAGATCTCCTCGGTGACGTACGGCAGCACCGGGGCGAACAGCCGTAGCTGCACCGACAGCGCGCAGGCCAGCGTGGCCCGCGCCGAGTCGGCAGCCGGCCCGGTGCCGTACGCCCGCTCCTTGACCAACTCGATGTAGTCGTCGCAGAAGCGCCAGAAGAACGACTCGGTGGCCTGCAACGCGGCCGTGTGGTCGTAGGAGTCGAAGGCGGTGCCCGCGGCGCTGACCACGGTGGCCAGTTCGGCGAGCATGGCCCGGTCCAGCGGGGCGGTCGCCGGTGCGCGCAACGCGTCCCCGGCGCCCAGGCCGAGCGCGAACTTCGACGCGTTGAGCAGCTTGGTGGCCAGCCGCCGGCCGACCTTGATCTGCGCCGGGTCGAAGGCCAGGTCCATGCCGGGCTTGCCGCTGGCCGCCCAGTAGCGCACCGCGTCCGAGCCGTGCTGCTCCAGCAGCGCCAGCGGGGTGACCACGTTGCCCTTGGACTTGGCCATCTTCTTGTGGTCCGGGTCGAGGATCCAGCCCGACAGCACGGTGTCCCGCCAGGGCAGCACCCCGTGCTCGAAGTGCGATCGGACCACGCTGTCGAACAGCCAGGTTCGGATGATCTCCTGACCCTGCGGGCGTAGGTCCATCGGAAAGACCTGGGCGAACAGGGCCGGGTCGGTCTCCCAGCCACCGACGATCTGCGGGGTCAGCGACGACGTGGCCCAGGTGTCCAGCACGTCCGGGTCGCCGAGGAAACCGCCCGGTTGGCCGCGCTGCGACTCGTCGTAGCCGGGCGCCGGATCACTGGACGGGTCGACTGGCAGCGCGGACTCGTCGGGCGTGAGAGGGTGGGACCAGTCCGGCTCGCCAGCGTCGTCGAGCCGGTACCACACCGGCACCGGCACGCCGAAGAAGCGCTGCCGACTGACCAGCCAGTCCCCGGTCAGGCCGCTCACCCAGTTGTCGTAGCGGTGCTTCATGTGCGCCGGCACCCAGTGCAGCTCCGCGCCCCGGGCCAGCAGCGTCGCCCGCAGGTCGGCGTCCCGCCCGCCGTTGCGCAGATACCACTGGCGGGTCGAGACGATCTCCAGTGGCCGGTCGCCGCGTTCGTAGAACTTGACCGGGTGGGTGATCGGGCGTGGCTCGCCGATCAGGTCACCGGCGTCGGCGAGCATCCCGACGATCTCCCGGCGGGCGCCGTTGACGGTCCGCCCGGCCAGCGCCGCGTACGGCGCCGCGGGCACCCCGGCCGGCGGCTCCGGAAGCAGCCGACCGTCGCGGCCGATGACCACCCGGGTGTCGAGGTCGAGATCCCGCCACCAGGTGACGTCGCTCAGGTCGCCGAACGTGCAGACCATGGCGATGCCGGTGCCCTTGGCGGGGTCGGCGAGCGGATGGGCGTACACCGGCACCTCGACGTCGAACAGCGGGCTGCGCACCGTCTGACCCACCAGGTCGGCGTACCGCTCGTCGTCGGGGTGGCAGACCAGCGCGACGCAGGCCGGCAACAGCTCCGGCCGGGTGGTGTCGACGAGCACCTCGCGCCCGCCCGGCCCGGTGAACCGCAGCCGGTGGTAGGCGCCGGGGCGCCCCCGGTCCTCCAGCTCGGCCTGGGCGACCGCGGTGGCGAAGCCGACGTCCCACAGCGTCGGCGCCTCCGCCTGATACGCCTCACCCCGCAGCAGGTTGCGCACGAACGCCCGCTGGCTGGTGGCGCGGGCCACCCGACCGATCGTCGTGTACGTCAGCGACCAGTCCACCGAGAGCCCGAGTCGCCGCCAGAGGGCCTCGAAGACCTGCTCGTCGGCGACCGTCAGTCGCTCGCACAGCTCGATGAAGTTGCGCCGCGAGATCGGGGTGGGGTCGCGGCGCGCGGCCTCGTCGATCGGGGTGGCCGGGGGCCGCCACACCGGGTCGTACGGCAGCGCCGGGTCGCAGCGCACCCCGTAGACGTTCTGCACCCGACGCTCGGTGGGCAGGCCGTTGTCGTCCCAGCCCATCGGGTAGAACACGGCTTTGCCGCGCATCCGCTGGTAGCGGGCGACGGTGTCGGTGTGCGTGTACGAGTAGACGTGCCCCATGTGCAGCTCGCCCGATACGGTCGGCGGCGGGGTGTCGATGGCGTACACGTCAACACGCTTCTTCGAGCGGTCGAACGCGTACGTGCCCTCCTCCTGCCAGCGGTGCGCCCAGCGCTCCTCGAGCCCGTCCAGACTCGGACGCTCGGGAACGCCGGCGCGGGCCGTCCTCGCCGTATCGGTCATCTGCCGATCGTAGGCATCAGCAGGGTGTCGAGCCACGGACTTGCGCATCGCCGGCTCTACACGAGCGAGTCGCGCCACTGCCGGTGCAGCGCCGCGTAGCGACCGTCGGTGGCGGCCAGCACGGCCGGTGGGCCGTCCTCGACGACCTGCCCGCCGTCGAGGACGAGCACCCGGTCCGCGGTCTCCACAGTGGAGAGACGGTGTGCGATCACCAGCGCGGTGCGGTCCCGCAGGATGGTGCCGAGCGCCCGCTGCACGAGCCGTTCGGTCGGCACGTCCAGTGACGACGTCGCCTCGTCGAGGATCAGCACGGTCGGGTCGGCCAGGAACGCCCGGGCGAACGCGACCAGTTGCCGCTGCCCGGCGGAGAGCCGGCCGCCGCGCCGGTGCACCTGCGTCGCGTACCCGTCGGGCAGCGCGGCGATGAAGTCGTGCGCGCCGATCGCCTCGGCGGCGGCCCGCACGTCGGCGTCGTCGGCGTCCGGCCGGCCGAACCGGATGTTCTCCGCGACGGTCCCGCTGAACAGGTGGTTCTCCTGGGTCACCAGCACCACCGCGCGGCGCAGGTCGGCGTCGGCCGCCTCGCGCAGGTCGATCCCGTCCAGCAGGACCGCGCCGGCGTCCGGGTCGTGGAACCGGGCGACCAGCTTGGCGATGGTCGACTTGCCCGCGCCGGTCGGCCCGATCAGCGCCACTGTCTGCCCGGCCGGCACGGTCAGGTCCAGCCCGGCGAGGATGGGCGTGCCGGCGCGGTAGCCGAAGGAGACGCCCCGGAAGGTCAGCTCACCGTGACCGGGGCCGGTCGGCAGCGACACCGGCCGGGCGGGTTCGGCCACGGCAGGCCGCTCGTCGAGCACCCCGGCCAGCTTCTCCAGCGCCGCCGTCGCCGACTGCAACGAGTTGTAGAACTGGCTCAGCTCCTGCATCGGCTCGAAGAAGCGGCGCAGGTAGAGCAGGAACGCGGCGAGCACTCCGACCTCGGTCCGCCCGCCGAGCACCCGCCATCCGCCGTAGCAGAGCACGACCGCGACCGTGACGTTGCCGATCAGCTTGATCGCCGGCGAGTACGTGGCGATCAGCCGGAACGCGTGCAGGCTGGTGCGCCGGTAGTCGTCCCCGAGCGCCACAAAGATCCGCTGGTTGCGGGGCTCCCGGCGGAACGTCTGCACCGCGCGGATACCCCGCATCGACTCGACGAAGTGCACGATGACCAGCGCCACGGCCTCCCGGGTCCGCCGGTACGCGCCGGCCGAGGCCCGCGCGAACCAGCGGGAGAGGTAGAACAGGAACGGGAACGCGAACAGCGTCACCGCAGCCAGCGGCAGGTCCAACCAGAGCAGGATGGCGGCCACCGACAGGATCGACAACGCGGCCAGCACCAGGCTGTCGATCCCGCCGTCGACCAGTTCGGCGATCGAATCCAGGTCACTGGTGAGTCGGGACACCATCCGGCCCGACGTGTACCGCTCGTGAAAGCCCACCGACAGTCGCAGGAAGTGCCCGAACACCCGCTGCCGCAGGTCGAGGAGGACCGCCTGGCCGATCCGGGCGCTGAGGGTGAGGAAACCGCGGCGGGCCGCGTACTCGGTCACGGCGGCGACGGCGAACGCGCCGCCGACGGCGGCCAGCGGGACCGCGTTCCCGGCGCGCAGCGGCGCGATGGCCCGGTCGATGCCGACCATGACCAGGTACGGACCGGCCATCGCGGCAGCGTTCTGCGCCAGCAGCAGGCCGACCGCCGCGGCGAGCCCTCTCCGGTGCGGGCGGAGCAGATGGGCCAGCAGGGCTCGGCTGTGCCGGCGCAGCCGGGCCACCGCCTCCGGGGTGGTCTCCTCGGCCCGACTCCGGTCGGCCTCCGGGTCGGTGGCCGTTCCCCGCCAGCGGGTCAGCTCCGGCTCCTCGGCGGGAGGCGGGTCGACCTGCTGCGGGGAGTTCACGAGCGCACCAGCCCCCAGCCGTCCGGTGTGGACGCGCCGGGCCCCGCCGCCCCGGTGCGCCCCGGTTCCGGGTGGGTAGCCCCGGCCGGCTGCGCGGGCGGCGGCTCGGCGGCGAGCAACGCCCGGTAGGCGGGCACGCCGGCCAGCAGTTCCGAGTGGCGGCCGATCGCGGAGATCCGTCCACCGTCGAGCAGGGCGACGCGGTCGGCCAGCGCGATCGTCGACGGCCGGTGCACCACCAGAAGCGCGGTGCTGGCCCGCAGGACCTGCCGCAGCGCCGCCTCCACCAGCGCCTCGGTGTGCACGTCGAGGGCGGACAGGGGGTCGTCGAGCACCAGCAGCGCCGGTCGGCCGAGCACCGCCCGCGCCAGCGCCAACCGCTGCCGCTGGCCGCCGGAGAGGGACAACCCCTGCTCACCCACCCGGGTGGCCAGACCCCACGGCAGGTCGTACGCGAAATCGGCCTGGGCCAGCGCGAGGGCGGCGCGGACCTCCTCGTCGTCGGCGTCCGGGCGACCCAGGGTGAGGTTCTCCCACACCGACATGGAGAAGAGCGTGGGCTCCTCGAACGCCACCCCGACCAGTCGGCGCAGCGAGGCCAGCCGCAGCTCGCGCAGGTCGTGCCCGTCCAGGGTGATCCGGCCGCCGGTCACCTCGTGCAGCCGGGGCACCAGGGAGAGCAGCGTGCTCTTGCCGCAGCCGGTGGCCCCGACCAGGGCCACCGTCTCGCCCGGCTCGATGGTCAGGTCGATCCCGTGCAGTACGGCGGTGGTGGCGCCCGGGTAGCGGAAGTCGACCCGTTCGAAGCGGAGTCGGCCGTGGACCGCCTCGCGGGCCAGCGTGCGCGCGTCCGGAGCGTCCACGATCTGCGGCGGAGTGTCCAGCACCTCCTGGATGCGGTCCGCGGCGGTGGCCGCCTCCTGACCGTTGGCGATGATCCAGCCCAGCGACTGCACCGGCCAGATGAGCATCAGTTGGAGGCTGGCGAACGCCACCAGTTCGCCGATGGTGAGCACGCCCTGCGCGGCGGCGGCAGCCCCGGCCACCAGCACCACGCCCAGGGTCACGTTGGGCACCAGGTCGAGCAGCGCCGCGGTGTTCGCCAGCAGCCGGCCCTTGCCCACACCGGTGTCGTGCAGCGTCCGGGTCCCCGCGGCGAAGCGGGCCGCCAACTCGGGCCCCCGGCCGTACGCCTTCATGGTGCGCAGGCCCTGCGCGGTCTCCTCGACAAGCGTCGCCACGTCGCCCTGCTGGTCCTGCATTTGGCGGGACGCGGTGTGGTAATGCCGGCCGAAGCGGCGGGTGATCAGCAGCAGTGGCACGGCGCTGGCGGCGACCAGCAGCCCGAGCGCCGTGTGCAGATGGATCAGCAGCAGGACCACCACCACGTAGGTGGTCAGGTTGAGCACCAGGAAGAAGACACCGAACGAGAGGAAACGGCGGATCACCGACAGGTCGCTGGTGATCCGGGAGAGCAGTTGGCCGGACTGCCAGCGGTCGTGGAAGCTTGCCGGCAGCCGTTGCAGGTGCGCGTACACGTCGGCGCGCAGCGCCGCCTCCATGCCCACCGCCGAGGAGGACTGCACCCACCGCCGGATGAAGATGAGCACCGCCTCGACCACGCCGAGCAGCAGCGCCAGGCCACCGAGCTGGAGCAGGCCGGCGGGCTCGTGCCGGGCCACCGGCCCGTCCACCACCCGCTGCACCACCAGCGGTACGGCGATCCCGGCGGCCGTGCCGGCAAGGCCCGCGACCAGCAACCAGGCGAACTCGGCGGCGTACGGGCGCAGGTAGCGGCGCAGCCGCCAGAGGTTGTGCACGGGGTGGCGGCCCGCGGCGACCGGGGCGGCCCGGTCGCCGTCGCTCTCCACAGGCACTACCCGACGGTAGCGTCAATAGGTGTCGATGCTGCTGTCAGCTTGCCGTCAACCGCCGCTCATGACCGAGAAGCCACTTCTTCACGTCCAGCCCCCAGCGGTAGCCGCCGAGCGTGCCGTCGGTGCGCAGCACCCGGTGGCAGGGTACGAAGAGCGCCGCCGCGTTGCGGGCACAGGCCGCCGCCGCGGCGCGCACCGCCGGTGGCCGGCCGGCCAGCGCCGCGTACCCGGTGTAGGTGACCGGGGTGCCCGGCGGAACCTCCCGCAGCACCTGCCAGGCGTGCGCCATGAACTCGCCGCCGGTGTGCTGCCGTACCGGCACCGAGTCGATGGCGGTGAGGTCGCCGTCCAGGTAGGACCGGACGGCCACGGTCGCCGGCCCGAGGTCGGCGCGTTGCCGCAGCGGCGCCCGCAGGGTCGGGTGGATCAGGGGCAGCAGCGCCGCCGGGTCGGGGGTGAAACCGGCCGCCAGGACCTCGCCGTCGCTGCCGGCGAGGATGCTCAGCGGCCCGGTCGGGGTGGTCAGCACGGTGCTGTCGATGCTCATGCCGCTCTCCAGAGTCTGATCGTGGCGTAGGACCGCCATGGGCGCCACCCTTCGGCGTGCGCCGTGAGGGTCGTGTCGGGCAGGCCGAGCGCTGCTGCGCCGCGGCGGATCGCGAGGTCGGTGTCGAGGAGGACGTCCGGGTCGCCGAGGGCGCGCAGGGCGAGGTAACTGGCGGTCCACGGGCCGATGCCGGGCAGCGCGAGCAGCCGCCGTACGGTCTCCTCCCGGTCCCCACCCGGCGCCAGGTCCACGGTCCCGTCCGCCACGGCGAGGGCGAGCCCACGAATGGTCTCCCGCCGCCGAAGAGGCATCCCAAAGGCGGCATCCGGAAGGGCCAGAACCTCTTCAGGGCTGAGAAACCCCCGCAGGTCAGTCCGTTGATCATGAAGTTGTTGTCGCGACACGCCGTCGTCGGGGGCAACAACTTCATGATCAGCGCGGGCGGTCAGGAGGCGGGTGAGGGTTGTTCGCGCGGACGTCACCGAGACCTGCTGGCCGATGATCGCGCGAACGGCCATCTCGAAGCCGTCGACCGCGCGGGGGACGCGGATGCCGGGCTCGGCGGCCACCACCGGGGCCAGCACCGGGTCCGCCGCGAGCGTGGCGTCGACCGCGACCGGGTCCGCGTCCAGATCGAGCAGGCGTCGGCAGCGGGCCACCGCCGGCGCGAGGTCGCGCAGGTCGGCCAGGCGCAGCGTCGCCGCCACGTGCCCGTCCGCCGGGGTCAGCGCCACCTGGCCGGCGCCGTGCGGCAATCGCAACCCCCGGTGGTACGTCCCGTCGCGCACCTCCTCCACCCCGGGCAGCGCGCGCAGCGCGAGGAAGTCCAGCAGCGCTCGGGCGTGCAGCGGCGGACGGTACGCCAGCCGGAGCGTGATGGTTCCCGCCCCGACCGCCGCCAGGTGCCGACCACGGGCCGTCCGCAGCTCGGACGGTGCGCTCGCGTACACCTCGCGGACCGTGTCGTTGAACTGCCGCACGCTGCCGAACCCGGCGGCGAACGCGATCTCGGCCATGCCGAGGCCGGTCGTCTCGATCAGGATCCGGGCGGTCTGCGCCCGCTGGGCCCGGGCCAGCGCGAGCGGCCCGGCACCCATCTCGGCGCGCAACATCCGGTGCAGGTGCCGTTCGGTGTAGCCGAGGCGGGCGGCCAGCCCCGGCACGCCGTCCCGGTCGACCACCCCGTCGGCGATCAGTCGCATCGCCCGGCCGACCACGTCGGCGCGGACGTCCCACTGTGGCGAGCCGGGTGCGGCATCCGGCCGGCAGCGGCGGCAGGCGCGCAACCCGGCGCCCTGCGCGGCCGCGGCCGACGGAAAGAACCGGACGTTCTGCCGCTTGGGGGTGGTCGCCGGGCAGGACGGCCGGCAGTAGATCCCGGTCGACGTCACGCCGGTGTAGAACCAGCCGTCGAACCGCTGGTCCCGGCTGTCCACCGCGCGGTAGCACCGTTCGAAGTCCATCTCCACTTCACCTATGGTGCCCCGCTGGTCGGGCCCTCGGCTGGCGGGAATCGGACCTGGGCGTGTGCGCGGCGGGCCGGCCGCGCACTGCCGGCCCGGGCACCGCTCAGCGGCGGCGACGGTGCGGCTGGCCGGACCGCTGCCCGGACCGGGCGGGTTGGCCGGACCGGTTCGACTGCCCCGACCGCGTGGACTGCCCGGCCAGCAGGGGCGAGCGGAACACGCCGTCCGGGTCGTACCGCTTCCACAGCCGGCGCACCCGGGCGCCGGTCTCGCCCGGGTAGATCCGGGCGAACGCGGCCGGGCCTGGTCGGC
>NZ_JBFAPG010000053.1:0-21197 GCF_040675595.1 Micromonospora sp. NPDC049580 | reverse complement strand
CTCGACGACGCCCACCCCACACCGCGGCAACCCCGGGACGCCCCCCCCCACCCGCACCCCGCCCCCCCCCCCCCCCCCCCACACGACCTCTTTTTGCACCCCCAACAGCCCGCCAAACCACCCCGCCCCCCCGCCCCGCCCCCCCGCCCCGCGCCACCGACCTGCGATCGGTCGGCATGGACGCCGAACGGCACCGCGAGATCAATGCGGGGGTACGCCGACTCGTGCTGCTGCCCGAGGAGGAGGAGACCCTCGCGCGGCTACCCTCCGACATCTCCTGGCCCGTCGTGCTGTTCAGCGCCAAGGAGACCGTCTACAAGGTCTGGCACCCCGTCGTCGGAAGCTGGCTGGACTTCCACGACGCCCACCTCACGCTGGACCCGGACTCCGGTACGTTCACCGCCCGGATCGCACCGGCGCGGGTGGACGCGGCGCAGGTCGCCGATCCTCCGGGCACGATCACCGGCCGGTTCGTGGTCGCCGACGGCCTGGTCCGCACCGCCGCCGTCCTCACGCTGCGCTGACCCCTGCACCGTCCATTCTGGCCGGTGCGTCGACGACTCGCGGACGGTG
This sequence comes from Micromonospora sp. NPDC049580, assembly GCF_040675595.1. Classification (NCBI taxonomy): domain Bacteria; kingdom Bacillati; phylum Actinomycetota; class Actinomycetes; order Micromonosporales; family Micromonosporaceae; genus Micromonospora; species Micromonospora sp. NPDC049580. Next base: position 20,624 of record NZ_JBFAPG010000053.1, on the reverse strand, counting down.
GGACACGAGCCGGCGCGGCGACCGGCGGGTCGGCGACGCACGGTAGCGTCGGCGGGTTCCCGAACCGCACGTACGAGGCGTCAAGGAGTACGGTGACCCACCCCCAGCCCCCCGCCGGGCCGCAGGACCCTCAGCAGCCGAACCCGGAGCCGCCGACGCAACCGTTCGCGGCGACACCGCAGCCGCAGCAGTCCGCCGCCGACCCGACGGTCCCGCAGGCGCCGGTGCCGCCCAGCCCGTGGTCGGCAGCGGCGAACCCGCAGCAGCCGCCGTTCTCGGGCGGCGCGTACCCGCAGGCCGGCGGCGCTTACCCGCAGCCCGGCGCGGGCGCCTACCCGCAGCCCGGTGGGCCGGGCTACCCGCTCATGCCGCCGCCGCCCGTGCAGACGAAGAACTCCAAGAAGACAGTGGTGGCCATCGCGGTGACCGCGGCCGTGCTCACCCTGCTGTGCTGCGCGGGCGGCATCGTGGCGGTGGTCATCGGCGCGAACCGCGCCGCGAACGAGGTGACCGACGCGCTGCCCACCCCGGCAGTCACCCGTGGTGTCGGGCAGCCGCCGGCCAGCACCGCGCCGTCGCCCCGGGCGTCCGCCGACAGCGACACCCGGAACATGTCCGCCGGGGACACCCTGGTCATCGACGACAACGGCGGCACCGTCGAGATCACCGTGACGAAGTTCAGCACCGCCACCAAGCCCTGCACGTCGTACGGCCTCAAGCCCGACGAGGGCATGTACGTGATCGCCGACGTGACTGTGGCGGTCACCAAGGGCACCGGCTCGGCGAACCCGCTGTACTTTCAGTGGGTCGCCGCCGACGGGACGGAGACCAACGCGATCGCCGGCGCCTTCTCCGGCTGCGGCAAACCGATGCCGGCCGCCAACGACCTGACCGCGGGCACCAAGCGCACCGGCAGCGTGGTGTTCGACGTGCAGGACACCTCGGGAGTGCTGGAGTATCAGCACAAGCTCGCGACCGCCGGCTCCTGGAGGCCGTGACGTGCCGTGGGGCCGGCCCGGTGATCGGACCGGCCCCACGCCCCCGTTTGGTGCGCGGTCAGCAGCCCGTCCAGCGCACCGGCGTCACCCGGTCGGCGTTGCGGAAGCCGACGATGGTGCCGGTGTCGGAGATGGCCCGAGCGCCGATGTTGATCCGCTCGCCGCTGCCCGGCAGGACCCGCGAGGTGGACCCGCGCGCGACCCGGTCGCCACCCACCACGACGCCCTTGGCGTTGACGTCGTCCAGCCCCATCTCCTGGTCGAGGAACGTGTACGAGCCGTCGCGCACGTCCCACCGCACCTTGGCCGGGCTGGTGCCATCCAGCCAGGCCTGGCCGACGGCCCAGTGGCCCGCGGCGGCGTTGAGCGAGGTCGACCCACCACCCGTAACCGCGAGCGGCTTGATCTTGCCGTTCGGCCGGCGGACCCAGCTGGTCCAGTCACCGAACGGGCCCGCGTAACCGACGATCGTCCCGTTCGGCGAGATCCCCACCGGCTGGGCGTTGAGCGGGGCGTCGAGCACCTCGACCGTGCCCGGGCGGGCTGCCGGCCAGCGCAGGGCGACGAACTCGCCGGGCACGATGTCCGAGCCGTAGCCGACGATGTCGCCGGCCTTGTTGATGGCCGAGACGAAGATGCCGGTGGACGGCAGCACCGGCAACTGCTCGAGCTTGCCGGCGCGGTACGTCCACGGTCGGCCGATGCCGTTCTCCGCCCAGCCGTTGCCGATCACGATGCCGCTCTCGTTGACGTCGACCGGGTCGATCCCGTTGCCCGGCGCCTCGGTCTCGGTGAGCTGCTGCCCGTCCCAGGTCAGCAGCAGGTACTGGTTGCCGTCCTCCCGGATCCGCAGGGCGGTGCCGGCGACGAAGCGGCCCGACGGGTCGATGACGCTCGCGTCGGCGCGGTAGGTGTCCGTCGGATAGGGCAAGGTGCTGATCGTGCAGGCGCTGGTGGCCCCGGTCCTGGGCGCGGCGGTCGCCGTCGAGGCCACGGCGACGCCGAGAGAGGCGGCCAGCAGGCCGGCGGCGGTGCCGGCGAGCATCCGGTGTCGAGCGGTGTGCGTCATTCTCTTCTCCCCGTGCGGGCGGCCCGGATACTCCCGGGCGTCAACTGATGCCAGAAGCACCCCTGAACATGCCTCTCGGTTGCGGCAGGTCGGATGGACGACATGATCGACGTCTGCGGGCTAACCGTCTGGTATGGACGGATCACTGTTGCCCGGTGTGCGGCGTGGCCGGAGGATGGGGCCGGTGAGCACCGATCGGCCGCACGCCGGGCCTTCGCTGGATTACCACCTGGTCCGGTCCGCGCAGGGCGATCATGAGGTGGAGGGCATCCTCGTCGAGGAGTTCACCCGGCACGACGACTTCACCACGACGGGTCTGCACAGCGCGGGCTGGACGCCGAGCGCCGGTTGGTGGAGTTCCGCCTCGCTGAGTCGCGGTCTGCGCACCGATCCGGCCGTGCTCGCCCGGTGCTCGTGACCACCGAGCGCTTCAGTTGACCGTGCACGTCCGCGCCGCCGCGCTTGCCTTCATGATCGAAAAAGGCCGTCTCCGACTCGCGGAAACGGCCTTTGACCTGGGGTGGAGCTGAGGGGATTTGAACCCCTGACCCCCTCGATGCGAACGAGGTGCGCTACCAGTCTGCGCCACAGCCCCCCACCGGCGAACCGGCTTCGGTCCCACCCGGCTTACACCGGGCGGGCCGGCAGCAAGGCTAACAGGTCGCCGGCCTCCACCGCGAATCCGCCCCCGGTGCGGCGCTGTCACCAGCACGGAGATCGACTCGACTTCCAGGAAACCGGGGCATCCCGGACGCCCGGACACCCCGCCTTCCAGGAACTCGAGTCGATCAAGCCCCCGCACACCCTTGATCGACTCGACGTCGCCGATGTGGCGGCATCATCTCGCGGCGATACCCCCACCTCGGCGAACCGGAGTCGATCAAGCGCCGCGACGCCAGGCAGCGCGACGCCGGGCGTCGCGAGACCGGGCGCCGCGAGGCCAGGCGCCGCGACACAGGGCAGCGCGACGCCGGGCACCGCGAGGTCGAGGCAGCGCGGGGTCAGGCGCCGCGGCCGGCCTCGTAGGGGCGGCCGCGCAGTCCTCCGGAGCGACGGTACGAGACCGAGCCCCCGTTGACGGCCGCCGGCAGGTCGCCGGGCCGGTCGAGGCCCATGGCTGCTCGGCGTACCCCCTCGCGCTGGGCCGCCAGGCGGCGTTGCGCCTCCCGGCGGGCCGCCGCGCGGCGGGCCTGTTCGCGGCGGACCTCGGCCTGGCGGGCGGCCAGCCACGCCGCCTCCCGGGCGTGGGCGCGGCGTCGACGCCGGCCGGCGAGGGCACGCCCGCGCAGGTGTACGACGTACAGGGCCAGCAGCAGGAAGGTGACCGAGAAGCCGATCCAGAAGCCGGGGCTGACGAACAGCACGCCGATCAACTCGACGACGTTGAGCAGTAGCAGCGCGGCGAGCACCCGGCGTCGGCGGTACACGGCGGGGGTGTGCTGCCGGCGCGGCGGACGACGGCGGGAGCGCTTCGGTGCCGGCGGTACGGCGCGCAGCCGGCCGGAGCGGCGTGCCGCCGGGGGCGCGGAGACAGGCGCTGCCAGCCTTCCTGTAGTCGCGTCTTCACTGAGGGTGACGACGAGGGAGCGGGGCGGGTGCACGGGCTGCCGTCCTGGCACAGTGCGGCGCCGTCGACGGCGTTGGAGCACCCGCGCCGTCGACTGCGCCCGCTCCGCCACCAGCCGCTCGGTGGCGTCGTACCGACGAACCAGCGCCGGGGCCAGGGCGAGCAGGCCGGCGGCGGCGAGGACGGCGAGGAGCACCGAGGTCGGCACCCTCACCCCTCCCGTCACCGAATTCGGAGCAAACGCTGCCCGACCGCAGGATCTTCCACCGATCGTGCCTGGGTGCGTAGATCGTCCGGGCGGTGAGCGCTTGCCGCAGCTTGCAGTTACTTGAGGTTACGGCGCACCGACCGTGATGCCGCCGCGCCGCGCCGATCCCGTGCGTGGGACGGCTCACCGCGCGGTGGCGCGTACCCGGTGCCAGCGGGCCAGCAGACCGCCCTCGGCGGCGACCTCTTCGCTCGTCATCGCGTATCCGATGTGGTCCCGCCAGGCGCCGTCGATGTGCATGTAGCGCACGTGGTACGACTCCTCGCGGAAGCCCAGCTTCTCCACCACCCGCCGCGACGGTCGGTTCTCCGGCCGGATGTTGACCTCCACCCGGTGCAGCCCACCCGGGCCGAACGCGTGGTCCACGGCGAGCGCGAGCGCCGTCGGGATCACGCCCTGTCCGGCGACTCGGGCGTCGACCCAGTAGCCGACGTAGCCGGAGCAGAAGGCGCGGCGCACGATGCTGCCGACGTTGAGGTGCCCGACCAACCGGTCCCGGTCGGCCTCCCGCAGGCAGACCGCGAACGGCATACCCTCGCCCTCGCGGGCGGAACGCTGCTGGTCACGGTGCACCCAGCGGAACGCGGCCGGCGAGTTCAGCTCGTCCCAGCTGCCCGGCAGCGACGACTCCCACGGTGCCAGCCAGGCCCGGTTGGCCCGGCGCACCTCCGACCACGCCGCCGCGTCGGAGCGCCGGTAGGGCCGTAGCAGCACCGGGCCGTCGACAAGCACCGCCGGCCAGCCGGGGGCTCGCGCGGGTCCGAAGAGGCTCACCCGCACAGTCTCCCGCGCGGGACCGGATCGTGCGCAAGTGGACCCACCACGCGCACCGTCGAAGAACAGCCGAGCGCACTCACCGGCGCCGGTCGAGCAGCAGGACGTCCACGGTGGAGCCGGCGGCGGCGGTGGTGACCCGCTCGCCGAGCACCAGCAGCCCGTTCGCCTCGGCCAGGCCGGAGAGGGTGAACGGGCCGCCGCGCAGCGGCTGCACGGTGTAACCGCCGCCGCGCCGCTCCGCGACGTGCGCGGGCCGGAACTCCCGCAACCCGCCGGGGGACGACACGGTCTCCAGCAGGTGCGCCCGGACGCTGGGCCGGAACACCGGCTCGGCGCCGGCGAGCAGTTGAATGGCGGGGCGGGCCAGCACCTCGAAACCGATCAGCGCGGCGCCCGGGTCGCCGGGCAGGCAGACCACCGGCACCTCCTCGGCGCCGACCGTGCCGAACCCGAGCGCGGTGCCGGGATAGAGCGCCACGTCGGTGAACGTGACCGGCCCGGCGCGGCTGCCCTCACGGCGGGACAGGATCCGGCGCACCATGTCTCCGGGGCCGGTGCCGGTGCCCCCGGTGGTGATGATCAGGTCGGCGCGCAGGGTCTGGTCCTCCAGCAGCCCGCGCAGGCCTTCCGGGTCGTCGTCGCAGATACCCACGCGGTACGCCAGTGCGCCCACCTCGGCCGCGGCGGCGGTCAGCGCGTGCGAGTTCGCGTCCACCACCTGACCGGGCTGGCTGCCCCGACCCACGTCGACCAGTTCGTCGCCGGTGGCCACGATGACCACCCGCGGGCTGGGCCGGACCACCACGTGCCCGATGCCGGTGGCGGCGAAGACCGCGACCAGGGCCGGGGAGACGTACGTGCCGGCACGGGCGAGCAGAGTGCCGGCTGGCAGCTCCTCACCGGCGCGGCGCACCCCGTACCCCCGTTTGGGGGTGCGGAAGATCTCCACCGCGGCCATGCCCTGGTCGGTCCACTCCACCGGGACCACCACGTCTGCGGCGATCGGCAGCGGCGCCCCGGCGGCCACCGAGAAGCACGAACCGGGGGTGAGCCGGACCGGCCGCCAGCTCGCGGCACCGAGATCGCCGACCACGTTGAGCCGGATGGTCCGCCCGCCGGGCGTGCCGGAGGGGGCCGGGACATAGCTCGGGCCCCGCCCCCCTCCCGAAATGTCCTCCCAGCGGGCGGCGTAGCCGTCCACGGCCGCCTGGTCGAAGGCCGGGAAGGCGTGCGGCGCGACGACGTCCTCGGCGAGGACATTGCCGTGCGCCTGGGTGAGGTCGAGGTCGAGTGGCGGCAGCGCTCGTAACCTGCGCAGCACGCTGCCCAGGTAGTCGGCGAGCGGCGTCAACTCGTTCGCGGCCGCCTCGGCGTCGGCCGTCGCGGTCATGTACCAGATCCGCCTGCCGCGTCGGCCTTGACGAAGTCGGCCAGCCAGGAGCGGAACTCGGTGCCGAGGTCCTCGCGTTCGGCGGCGATCTGCACCACCGTCTGGAGGTAGCCCAGCGGCATGCCGGTGTCGTAGCGGGTGCCCCGGTAGACGATCGCGTGCACCGGAGTGCCCTCGGTGCGCAGCAACTCCATCGCGTCGGTCAGCTGGATCTCGCCACCGCTGCCCGGCTTGGTCCGCCGGATCGCGTCGAAGATCGTGCCCGGCAGCACGTAGCGGCCGAGCACCGCGAGGTTGCTCGGGGCGTCCTCCGGCTGCGGCTTCTCCACCATCCCGGTCACCTTGACGACCTCACCGATGTCGCTCAGCTCCGACTCGGCGGGCTCGACGGAGGCGATGCCGTACCGCTTGGTCTCGGCCGGGTCGACCTCGAAGAAGGCGAGCACCACGCCGCCGGTGCGGGCCTGCAGCTCCAGCATCGCCGGCAGCAGCGGCTCCGATGGCTTGACGAACTCGTCGCCGAGCAGCACCGCGAAGGGCTGATCGCCGACGTGCGACTCGGCGTACCCGACGGCGTGGCCGAGCCCGAGCTGCTCCGGCTGCCGCACGGTGTAGATCTCGGCCAGCTCGCTGGGCCGACGCACGGCGGCCAGCCGCTCGGCGTCGCCCTTCTCCTCCAGCCTGGTCTCCAGGTCGGGGCGACGGTCAAAGTGGTCCACCATCGACGTCTTACCCCGACCGGTGATCAGCAACACGTCACCGATGCCGGCCTGGGTGGCCTCCTCGACGATGTACTGCAGAACCGGCCGGTCCACCACTGGCAGCAGCTCCTTGGGCACCGCCTTGGTGGCCGGCAGGAACCGGGTGGCCAGTCCGGCGGCCGGGATGACGGCCTTGACCGCCAGGGGACGGCCAGTTGCGGCGACCGTCGATGAGGGGTTCGCTGAGTGCTCCGACATGCCGCGAGACTATCGGCCACGGCTCTGCCGCGGCGGGTGTGGCCCAGAAGACGCGCCGCCGCCCGGCCCCGGCCGGGTGACGTCGGGGCCGGCCCGCGCGGCGTCCGCGGCGGTGGCCGCCGGCTCGTCCGCCGGATCCGGGCCGGCGTGCGCGGGCCCCGACCGGTTCGATTCCGGTACGCCAGCAGTCGACTCCGACCGGGCGTGCCCGCCCGGCTCCCGGGGCGCCTGCACGGGCCGGCCGGCACGTGGCAGCCCGTCGGGTGGGCTGACGGCGCAAGCGGGCACCGGTATCTCCCGCGTCGGCACGTCGGGGCGGGCCTCGGCCACGCGATAGGTGTCCCGGCCGGCCGCCTTGGCCGCGTAGAGGGCGTCGTCGGCGGCTTCCAGCACCTCCCGTCCGGTGCTGCCGTGGTCCGGGTAGACGGCGATGCCCACCGACACGGTGACCACGATCGGCCCCGCGTACGCCTCGACCGCGATCGGGGTCTCGCGCACCGCCGCGCCCAGCCGCTCCGCGACGATCGCCGCACCCCGGGCGTCGGTCTCCGGCAGGAGCAGCACGAACTCCTCGCCGCCCTGCCGGAAGGCCAGGTCGACCTCGCGGATCTCACCGCGTACCCGCCGGGCGAACTCGGCCAGCACGGTGTCCCCCGCCGCGTGCCCGTACGTGTCGTTGACGTCCTTGAAGCGGTCCAGGTCGAGGGCGAGGACGCTGAGCATCCGGCCGAACCGGCTGGCCCGCTCCACCTCCCGCCGGATCGACTCGCGCAGGTAGCGGTAGTTCCACAGCCCGGTGAGCGGGTCGGTGAGCGAGAGCCGCTGCGCCTCCTCGTGCACCCGGACGTTCTCCACCGCCACGGCCGCGTGGCTGGCGAAGGTGCGCAGGTTGACCAGGTCGTCGTCGTCGAACTCGTCCGCGCCCACCCGGTCGTAGAGCGCCAGCACACCGAGCGCGGCCGCAGCGGCGCCGGCCTCGTCGGGACTCCTCTCGCCGCCCGGGGTGCTCGCGCCGCCCGGGGTGCTCGCGCCGCCCGCTGTGCTCGCGCCGCCCGGGGTGGCGAAGGGGACCGCGACGTAGGTGCGGCAGCGGGGCTCGCCGGTCGGGGCCTCGGTCGGTTCCACCCGGCCCCGCTGCGGCTCGCCGGTCGCGGCCACCGCGCCGACCACACCGACGCCCACGGGCACCCGCAGTCCCTGCGACCCGTCCTGGTCCCCCGCCGGCCAGCGCCCGTCCAACCCCTCGCTGCACTGCGCGACGAGCACCCCGCCGGCCTCCACCAGCAGCACCGCGCCGGCCCGCGCCCCGGTGGCCGCGATGGCGCTGTGCAGGATCACCCGCAGGATGCGTTGCAGGTCGTGGGTGCTGGCCAGGGTGTCGCCGAGCACCGCGAGGTGCCCGCGTAGCTGGTCGCGGCTGCTGGTCAGCGCCGCGACGTACGACCCGGTCTCGCGGGTCATCCGGTTGAACGCGGCCGCAAGCCGTCCCAGCTCGTCGCGGCTGCGCACCGGCACCCGGGCGGTCAGGTCGCCGTGCGCCACCCGGTCGACCGCTCCGGCCAGCTCCACCAGTGGCCGGGTGGTCACCCGGGCCAGACGCCAGGCGGTGAACACGGCGAGCAGCCCGGCCAGCACGACCACGCCGGCAAGCGTGACGTGCAGCCCGGGCGGCCGCTCGCTCGGCACCGACAACACCAGCGGCAGCGGCTGGCCCGCGGACGGCCCGATCCGGCGCACGTACCGACCCTTGGTGCTCTCGGTGACCCGCTCACCGCTGGTGGCCCCGGCGGCGGCCAGCACCGCGTCGCGTACCTCCCGGGACTCGGTGGTGTGGGTGACGCGGGCGGCGCTCGCGCCGCTGTCGAGCAGGGTGACCGCGACCCCGGTCACCGCCGCCAGCCGGGCCACGAAGGCCGGGTCGACCAGGTGCGCGGCGGCCACCGTGCCCAGTAGCGCGCCGGCCGGGTCGCGGCGGTCCACCCGGGCGGCCAGCGCGCGGACCGGGCCGGACGACGCGGTGGCCGGCTCGGAGCAGTCCCGCCAGGGGGTCGACGGAGCGCCGGGCGAGGCGTACGTGACGCGTCCGTTCACGTCGGTGACCAGCACCGCTGCGGCCAGCCCACGGCCGACGAGCTGGCCGGCGGCGACGGCCGGGTCACCGGTGAGGGCGACCGCGTCGGCGGCGGCGCGCAGCTGCTGGCAGAGCGCGTCGACTGAGGTACGCACCGTGGAGGCCGCCACCGCGAGGCGCTCGGTGGACCGGCTGCGGTCGACGGCCGTGACGGTGGAGGCCACGAAGAACGCCCCGAGCAGGACCGGGCCGAGCACCACCACGAGGAAGGCTGCCGTCAACCGCCCGCGTAGCGTCACTCGGTCCCCCCGGAAGTTCCGCCTCCGTTGCTTGCGATGCTGACACAGAGCAACCGTGGGAGTGGCGTTGCGTCAGGAGTGTTGCGTGCCGGAATTTTCTGATGAAGCGGAAGTGACCCGAGTGGCGAAGCGGGACACCCGCGTCGACCTGCTCGCCCGCCGTCGGGCCCTGACCGCTCCGGCGCGGGCCGAGGCCGCCGGGCGCGTCCAGGCCGAGCTGGTCGCCCTGGTACGCCGGCTGCGCCCGCGCCGGATCACGGCGTACGTCCCGGTCGGCTCCGAGCCGGGCGGGGCCGACCTGCCGGAGGTGTTGCGGTCGGCGCTGCCGCCCGACGCCGAGTTGCTGCTGCCGGTGCTCCTCCCCGACCTGGACCTGGACTGGGCCGCGTACTCCGGACCCGATGCTCTAAGCGCGGCCGGTCGGGGTATGCGGGAGCCGACCGGCCCCCGCCTCGGCGTGGCCGCGGTCACCGGAGCGAAGCTGGTGGTCGTGCCGGCGCTCGCCGTCGACCGACGCGGCCGACGGCTGGGCCGCGGCGGCGGCTCGTACGACCGGGCGTTGGCACGGGTGCCCACGGCGACCCTGACCGTGGTCCCGCTGCACGACGGGGAGCTGGTCGAGGCGCTGCCGGCGGAGCCGCACGACCGTCCGGTCCGCGCGGTCGTCACCCCCACCGACGGGATGCGTACGCTTGACGACGGCCCGGGTGCGGCGCAGGGTGTCGCGCCCCACACGTCCGCTGGACGAACCCGGGGCGAATGACGCACCATTGGCACTCGAATACGTCGAGTGCCAACTGGCCGAGCTCAGATACCGGAGGAGAACGTGCCCACGTACCAGTACGCCTGCACCGCGTGCGGTCACCAGCTCGAGGCGGTGCAGTCCTTCTCGGACGAGCCGCTGACCGAGTGCCCGGCGTGTCAGGGGCGGCTGCGCAAGGTCTTCAACTCGGTCGGCATCGTCTTCAAGGGCTCGGGCTTCTACCGCACCGACTCCCGCGCGTCCGTCTCCGAGACCTCCGCTGGCGGCACGCCGAGCAAGCCGGCCAAGTCCGAGTCGTCCTCGTCGTCCTCGTCGTCCTCGTCCTCGGGCGGGGATTCCGGATCGTCGTCTTCGTCCTCGTCGTCCGGGTCGTCGTCTGGGTCTTCGTCCGGTGGATCCTCGACCGGTGGGTCGGGCGGCGGCAAGGCTCCGGCGGCCAGCTCCACGTCCTGACCTCAGCCTTCCCCAAGCTCGCCGACAGCGCCGCCCGCGATCGCCCGGGCGGCGCTGTCCATCCTTGATCCACTCGGGTTCCCGAAAGTCGGCCGGGCCGGGTTGATCGCCCGGATTGCCTTTCCGTGCCATAGCGGGTCCCGCCGGGTGCGATAGCAGATCCAGCCGGTAAATGGGCGTTATCCACAGGCCGGTCGGTTGTCCACAGGCGGGGACGAGGGGTCCGCAGTGCCGGCCGTTGCCGGCCTAACCTGCCGCTCTACGGGTGTCACCACGACGGCACCCGGGACGGAGGCGGCAGATGATCACCCGCAAGTTGGACTCCGCGCGGGCGTTGCGCCCGCTGCGCCGGCCGGCCCTGCCCGGCGGTCGCACCCTGCTGCGGGCCGGGCTGGTCGCCGCGCTGCTCGGCCTCGCCGCCGCGATCCTGCACACCCCAACCGGCATGGACTCCCCGACCGGCCAGCACACCGCGACCGGCTGCCCGGCGACCAACGGCGCGGCCGGGGCGCCGGTCCGGCTTGCCCGACCCGCCGTGCTGACGGTTGTCCGCCCTAGAGTCGCGGTCGGGGTGTGGGCCTGGCTTGCCCGACCCGCCGCGCTGCCGGTGGCCCGCCCCGCAGGCGCGGCGTCGGGGTCAGTCCCAGTGTGGGGGGCGTTGGGCGAGGAGCCAGTCGTCGTTGCCGCTGCTCCGCTCGCCCCAGCCGTGGTCGGTGTCGTCCGTGGTCTGCTCGGGCAGCACCACGAAGTCGTCGCTCAGGTCGACGGTGCGGTCATCATCGCCGCGCGCGCCCTGCGTTCCGGGGTCCTCGGTGCTCACGAGCGGCAAGACTAGCGCAGGCGACAGCTCGCCGACGGTTGGCACATCGACCAGAAGCGACCGGGCCGCCGGCTCCGTTGGTAGCGTCGGACGCCGTGACGACCCCCAGCGGTGGCAGCACCCCGGACGACGACTACTGGCGCCGGCCCGGGACCGGCGACGGCGGGATGGCGGACCAACCCCCACCCGCCACCACACCCACGAGCGGGTACGCGGGGCCACCCCCGAGCGTGCCGCCCCCGGCCGGCTGGCGTCCCCCGGTGCACCTGGAACCGGCCCCGCCCCGACAGCTTCCGCCACAGGACATGGCCGTCCTGGATGCGGCCGAGCAGCGTTCCCAGCGGGTCACCTACGGCTTCGGCGCCGCAGCCGCCGTGGTGCTGGTGGCTCTTGTCTGCCTGCTCTGCTCGCGCCTCATCTTCTGAGCGGCGTCGGTGGCGCCCACCCCGACCGGCCGCTCAGAGGGTGGTGCCCCAGACGGCCTCGGCGCCGGAGTGACCGGTCAGGTAGACGTAGATCAGGGCGGCGATGGCCAGCGCGACGGTCGCCACCGCGAGCACCGGCGTCACCAGTGCCGGCAGCCGCGGCACCCGCGGGTGCCCACTGGTCGCCACGAGCAGCGCGATGGCCACGATCCCCAGGGGCACCACGATCCGGAACAGGATGTCGCCGTAGCGGGAGTGCTCGAAGATCTGGTCGAGGATCTGGCCCTGGTAGCCGCGGGCGACCAGGGCGTCGGTGAAGGCTTCACCGGATTCCACGGCCACGAACGCGGTCACCGGCGCGACCACGGCGAGGATGGCCAGCGCCCAGTCCAGTCGGTGCCGCCAGCGCGGCAGCCCCGCGTATGCGATGGCCAGCACCGCCAGCAGTGGGACCATGACGACCACCGCGTGGACCACGAGGACGTGTACCGGTAGACCCAGGATCTCCTCGAACATCGACACCTCCAGGTGGATCACGGTGAGGGATCGCCAGCGTACGGGCCGCCGGTCGTCCCCGAGCTCTCGCCCGGAGACACGCGCGCGCCGGCGATCAGGTTCAGCACGGCGCGACCCCGCAGGTCGGTCCTGCGGGCTGTGTCCGTGGCCACCCCCAGCGGGCGACGGTTGTCGCTGCTGGTCGTACGTGCTGTCATTGGCGCATGTCCGGTGGCGAGGAGCTGTTGCGGTCGAGGGGCCTGCGCGTCACCCGACCGCGCCTCGCGGTGCTCGACGTTCTCGCCGACGGCGGTCACCTGGAGGTCGACGAGATCACCCGCCGGGTCCGCGAACGCCTCGACTCGGTCTCCACGCAGGCGATCTACGACGTGCTGGGGGCGTTGAGCCGGGCCGGCTTGTCCCGCCGGATCGAGCCGGCCGGCAGTCCCGCCCGGTACGAGGCGCGCGCCGGCGACAACCACCACCACGTGGTCTGCCGGGGCTGCGGCGAGATCGCCGACGTCGACTGCACCGTCGGCAGTGCCCCGTGCCTGGAACCGGGCACCGCGCACGGCTTCGAGGTGGACGAGGCAGAGGTGACCTTCTGGGGCCTCTGCCCGAGCTGCCAGTCGCGCCGCGCCGCCGACAGCTGACCCGGCCCGCACCACCGACACCGACCGGTGGGCCGTGGCACGCTTGGTCGGTGGACTCCGATGACCTCGGCCTCTTCGGTCCGGGTTCGGTCACGTGGAAGGTGCACGAGGAGCCGATCCTGATCGTCGCGGGCCTGCGCTCGCTCTACCTCCAGGCGTTGCACCCCCGGGCCATGGCCGGGGTCGCGCAAAACAGCAACTACCGCACCGACGCGTGGGGACGGCTGGTGCGCACCGCCACCTACGTGGCGACCACCGTCTACGGCACCACGGCTGAAGCCGAGCAGGCCGGGGCGCGACTGCGTCGCCTGCACGCCCGGCTGCGGGCCACCGACCCCGACACCGGCGAGGACTTCCGGATCGACGACCCGGACCTGCTGCGCTGGGTGCACGTCACCGAGGTCGAATCGTTCCTCAGCACGGCCCGGCGGGCGGGTCTGCCGCTCACCGACGACGAGGTGGACGGCTACTACACCGAGCAGCGTCGGTCGGCCGGCCTCGTCGGGCTGGACCCGGCCACGGTGCCGGGCACCGCCGCCGAGGTGGCGGCGTACTACCGCGCGGTGCGGCCGGAGCTGCGGATGACCCGGGAGGCCGCCGAGACGGCGATCTTCCTCACCGCCCCACCGCTGCCGTGGAAGCTCAGCCTGCCGGCTCGGCTGGGCCTCACCCTCGGCCCGCCGCGCTGGGCGTACCTGGGCATCGCCGGCACCGCGCTCGCGCTGCTGCCTCCGTGGGCCCGACGGATGTACGGCGGGTTGGGGCTGCCCACCACCGAGCTGTCGGCGGACCTCACCGTGCGCGCCCTGCGCCTGGCGCTCGCCGCGGTACCGCGCCGCTATCGGGAGGGGCCGTTGATGCAGGCCGCCAAGGAGCGGGCCGAACGTCACACCGCGACCCCGCTGGCCGGCTGACCAGCCGGACCCCCTCGGGGCGAGGTGCGGACACGCCGCACAGTGTCAGCTGCGGGCAGGCCGCACGGGGTCAGGCGTCGGCGGACCGGTCCACGGCCGCCCACGGCTCCTTGCCCGGCGTCTGTGCCCCGGTCGGGCAGTGCCGCCGGAAGTCGCACCAACCGCACCGCGGGCCGGGCGCCACCGGGAACGCCTCGTCGGCGTCGCCGCCGTCGGCGACGGCCCGCTCGGCGGCCATGATGTCGCGGGCCGTGTCCTCGGCCCGGGTCAACTGGCGGTTCAGCGACTCGACGGTGTGGTCGTGGCCGGCGACCGTGCCCGTCGGCAGGTGGTGCAGCTCCACCCGGCGACACGGTCGGCGGAACACCCGCTCGGCCGCGTACGCGTAGAGCGCCAGCGCCTGCGAGCCCCGGGCGTCGTCGGTGTCCAGCCCGGTGCGGCCCGTCTTGTAGTCGACGATGACCAGCTCCGGGCCCTCCGGCCCGGGGCGCGAGTCGATGCGGTCGGCCCGGCCGTTGAAGGCCAGCACTGCGGTCTTGACCGCCACCACCCGCTCGACACCGAGCGGGTCGGACTCCGGATCCAGCGTCTCGACGTACGCCTCCAGCCAGCTCAACGCTCGCCGGTAGGCGGCCCGCTCCTGCTCGTCGTCGCGGTAGCCCTCACGGACCCAGGTGCCCTTGAGCAGGGTGGCCAGCGCCTCGGGGCGGCGTCGGTCGGCGGGCAGCGCGTACCAATTCTTGAGGGCGGTGTGCACGCTGGCGCCGAGCGAGTTGTGTGCCCACGGCGGGCCCTTCGGCGGTGCGGGCCGGTCGACGTAGGAGTAGCGGTAGCGGCGGGGGCAGTCCGCGTACGCGCCGAGTTTGCTCGGGGTGCAGACGAACAGCCGTTCCGGCATCCCCTCGAAGCCGAGCTGCTCGGCGCCACCGGGGCGCTGCTGAGGGGCCCGACCGCCTGCGGCGGGTCGTCCGGCTGAAGAGGCTCGTCGCACGCCTGCGATCCTGCCATCCACCGCCGACATTCCGGGTGTGCCGGTCAGGCCATGTTCACGTACTGGGTCACGAAGGCCGCCACCGCGTCGGCGATGAGCTGTACGGCGATCGCGGCCAGGAGCAGGCCGGCGATCCGGGTCAACACCTCGATGCCGCCGGGGCGCAGGATCTTCACGATGCCGCCGGAGAAGCGCAGCACGATCCAGACCGCGACCATGACGGCGAGGATGGCCGCGGCGATGGCGGTGAAGTCACCCAGCCCGTCGGCCTGCTGGACGAAGAGCATGGTCGCCACGATGGCGCCCGGACCGGCCAGCAACGGGGTGCCCAGCGGCACCAGCGCGATGTTCGAGGTGACCTGCTGGCTGGGATCGTCGGCCTTGCCGGTCAGCAGCTCCAGGGCGACCAGGACGAGCAGCAGCCCACCGGCGGCCTGCAACGCGGGCAGGTCGACGTGCAGGTAGTCGAGCAGGGTCTGCCCGGCCACCGCGAAGATCACGATTACGCCGAGAGCCAGCGCGACGGCCTGCCAGGCCGCCCGGTTGCGGTCCCGTGCGGGCAACGGCCCGGTCAGCGCCAGGAAGATCGGCATCATGCCCGGCGGGTCGGTGATCACCAGCAGGGTCACGAAAACCTCGCCGAACAGCTTCAGATCCACGTGATCAACCTAGCCGCGCCCTGGTGGGCGAAATACCCGGATCAGCCCGAAGCGACCTCGGTCACCCCGGCGGCGACGATCCGCTCGTACGCCTCGACGCCGGTGGTGAACGCGCCGAGCTGGACGCTCTTGTGGGTGCCGTGAAAGTCGGAGGAGCCGGTGACCAGCAGGCCCAACTCGGCGGCGAGCGCGCGTACGTGCGCCTGCTCGGCCGGGCTGTGGTCCTCGTGGTCGGCCTCCAGGCCGGCCAGCCCGGCGGCGGCCAGCTCGGCGATCAGCTCGTCGGGCACCACCCGGCCGCGTCGGGTGGCGCGGGGATGGGCGAAGACCGGTACGCCCCCGGCGGCCCGGACCAGCCGGACCGCACGGAAGACGTCGATGTCGTCCTTCGGCAGCCGGTACCGCTCGCCCAGCCAGTCCGGGCCGAACGCCTCCCGGGTGCTGGCGACCAGACCGGCGCGGATCAGCGCCTGCGCGATGTGCGGGCGACCCACCGTGCCGCCGCCCGCCCCGGAGAGGATGTCCGGCCAGTTCACGTCGATGTCGTCGGCGCGCAGCAGCGCCACGATCCGTTCGCCGCGTGCCTCGCGGGCGGCCCGCACCCGGGTCAGCTCGGCGACCAGCTCCGGGTGGTCCGGGTCGAACAGGTACGCCAGCAGGTGCAGCGGCACCGGCGGCTGCGCGCCCGACCAGTGGCAGGACAGCTCGGCGCCTCGGATCAGGCGCAGACCGGGCGGCAGCGCCCGTACGGCCGGCGCCCAACCGGCGGTGGTGTCGTGGTCGGTGATGGCCAGCACGTCCAGACCCGCGTCGGCGCCGGCGCGGACCAGGTCGGCCGGGCTCAGCGTGCCGTCGCTGGCGGTCGAGTGGGCGTGCAGGTCGATCCGCGGCGCGGGGCCGGTACGCGAGGTCACCTCCCGACGCTACCCAGCAGACCCGAATCCGGCTCGCGTAGGTGCCGGCCAGCGTAGAGCGCGGCCCTCAGCGCGCGCCGGCCCGTGCGCCAGGCCGTGGGCCCGCCCGTGCGCCAGGCCGTGGGCCCGCCCGTGGGCCAGGCCCCCGCGGCGCAGGGACGGGAACGCGGCCAGCGAGCCGAGGCGGTCGATCGCAGCGCGGGACGCCGCGACCACTCCGGGGAGCGACCCGGGTGCGGATCAGGAGCCGGTGACCAGGACCGGCCGGTCACCGGGCTGGAGGCCGGCCACGGGCACCGGCTCGGCCGGTTGCCCGGCACGCACCCGTTCGACGTCGACCTGAACCAGCTTGCCGGCGCTGTCGACGTAGGAGACGTCCGTCCGGGTCGTCCAGGCGACAGCGCCACTCAGCGCCGGGCCGGCCGGCATGGCGTTCAGCGTCGTCCCGAGCCGCTGCAAATCGACCAGGAGGGCCCGGTCGCTCGCGCCGACCTTCCCGTTCACCAGAAGCCACCGCCCGTCGTCGGACACGCCGCCCGCGCCGTCCAGGCTCAACTGTGCGCCGCAGGCGGTGCGTACCGGTTTCAGAGCCCGCTTCGGGTCGAGCGCCGCCAGGCAGGTCCCACCCGGCCCGCTCGCGGACACCTGACCGATCAGCCGCCCGTCGGGCAGCGCACCGTAGACGTTCAGGGTGCCCCGCTCGGACACCGCGGTCAGCTCCCCCGTGCCGGGCCGCCACAGGGCGTGGGCCGGCCCGTCCCGGTCGAGCCGGACGAGCACGCTGTTTCCGACGAACCGGACGGGTTCCGCGCCGTCCGGGACCGGAATGCGTACCGTGCCGATGAGCTGGCTCCCGACCACCCCCGCCACGAGCAGGTCCTTGCCGTCGCGCCAGGCGACCTGGCTGGCGTCCGGCGCGAGAACGATCTGGCCCGCGCCGGCCAGCAGCACCTGCACCAGGCCGTCGTCCTGCGCGACCCAGAGGGAACGGCCGGCGGTGGTCGGGGCACCGACCACCAGCAGACCGGCGCCGCTGGGCAGGCTGTGGGCGCGCTCGGCGGGGCCGACGCTGGGCAGCGCCAGCCGCTTGCCGTCGGCGTTGATCAGGGTGCCGTCGAGGAGCAGACCGGCGGGCGTTCCGGGCGACGGCGCGGGTGGGGCGACGGCGGCCGAGGGGAGCGGCCGGACGGACAGATCCGGATCGCCGATCACGACGATGGGCGGGCCCTGCCGGCCGGTCTCGTCGGCGAGCTGCGTCATGCCGGCGCCGATCAGCACGGTGGTGACCATTCCGAGCGCGACACCGACACCGGCACGCCGCCGTCGGATCCGCTTGGCCCGGCGGATGGCCTGACCGGCCGGGTCGGCGGTCAGTGGACGGGCGACGGCGACCTGGTGCGAGAGAGTCTCCCGCACCGCACCTTCCAGCTGGTCACGTCGCACCTGGTTAGGACGCTGCGGACCGTCCGTCAGGTTGTCGGGCCGCCGGGGGAATGCGCTCACTGCTGGTCCCCGGCGCCGGTGCCGACGGGCACGGCCGCCGGAGCGGTGGGCAGCTCGACCGCCGGTGCGATCGGGCGGGGCACGGACGGGCGGGGTGCGACCGCGCCCGGCCCGGCCCGGCCGGCCGCCGGACGCGGCGTCACCGCGGCACGGCCCCCCGCATCCCTCCCGTCCGGACCAGGTCGGGCAGCGTCGACACTTCGGCCAGCTCGCGCGGCGGCACCCCGGCCGGAGAGGGCAGCGCCACGGTCCCGACCCGAGAGGGCAGCGCCACGGTCCCGACCCGAGAGAGTGGCGTCGCGGCTCCCGGCGGAGAGGCCGGCGTCGCGGCCCCGGCCGGAGGAAGCGGTGTTGGCGCTCCGGTCCGTCCCGGGGGCGTCGGCCAGGTCCGGGGTGGCGGCGCCCATCCGTCGGCGCAGCGTGGCCAGTGCCCGGGAGGCCTGGCTCTTCACCGTGCCCGGCGAGATGTCCAGCAGCGCTGCCGTCTGTGCTTCCGACATGTCCTCGTAGTAGCGCAGGACGAGCACCGCCCGTTGCCGGTTGGGCAGCTCCCTGAGGTGCCGCCAGAGCAGGTCGCGGTCGAGCTGCTGCTCGATCTCGTCGACACCGGGCCGTTCGGGCAGCACCTCGGTGGGGCGCTCACCGTGCCAGCGTCGCCGCCACCAGCTCGTCGAGGTGTTGACCATGACACGACGGGCGTACGGCTCGACCGCCTCGATCCCGCCGAGCCGCTTCCAGGCGAGGTAGGTCTTGGTCAGTGCCGTCTGGAGCAGATCCTCGGCTGTCGCCCAGTCGCCGGCGAGCAGATAGGCGGTACGGAGCAGAGCGGCGGAGCGAGCCGCGACGAACTCGCGAAACTCCTCCTCCAACGGGTCCCTGCTCGCCACCGCACACCTCCGCACCCACACCGTCCTGGCAGAGTGCCACGTCAGAGGCGTGTCGGTCCATGACGAAAGGTGCGCACTTGCTCCGATGTTCGGACGAAAACTTTCACGCTCCGTCGTCGGCCTTGGCCTCGTCGGCCTCCTTGCCCAACCGCGCCTCGACCGCCTGCGGCTCGTACATCTCTTCCACGACTCGCAGGTACAGCTCGTTCGGGTTGGGCAGGTTCTTGATCTCGCGCAGCGCCTGCTCCTGGCCGGCGGACTCGAGCACGAAGGTGCCGTAGTTGAGTGCGCGGCCGGTCGGCGTCTGCTCGTACTTCATGTCGGTGACCCGGACCAGCGGCATCATGGCCACCTTGCGGGTGACGATGCCGTTGACCACCATGACCCGCTTGTTGGTCAGGATGAACCGGTCATACCACCAGTCGGCGACTCTCCAGGCCACCCAGCCCATGACGGCGAACCAGAGCAGCACCGCGATGGTCGTCAGCGCGCCCACGTTGTTGCCGGCGAGGAAACCGGACAGGTAGCCGAGCACGAACGTCGCCGCGATGCCGATCAGGATCGGGTTGGTGAGGTGGATCCAGTGCCGCTTCCACTCGCCCCGGTAGCGCTCGGTGGGGAAGAGGTAGCGGGCGACCAGCGAGCTGGGCTCGTCTTCCAACGGAAGCACCCGCCGGGGAGTCCCCCCCGTCGCGTCGGCACGCAGCCCCGCGAGCTCGTCCTCGGAGATCTGCGGTGGCTGGTAGGCGGCCTCGGGATCACGGATCCAGCCCCGGCCGGACCGCCCTTCGCCGGCGTAGCCGGGCCCTTCGCCGTAGCCGACGTCGTCCGAAAGGGACGGCCCGTCGGACAGGCCGGGACCGGCTCCGTAGCCCGGGCCGTCATCCGGCCCGATCCGCGGTATCGGCTCGGTGTCGCGCTCGCGACGTTCCCGGTCGGGGTCGTCCGGGTCGAAGGGTGGACCGGAGGGGCTGCCCATCGACGGTTAGGCGACGAGGCTGGTGAAGAAGTCGCCGAACCCCTGGGCGATGTCCATGATCCCGCCGCCCAGCGACTTGAAAACATCAGCCGCAGAGTTTGGCCGATAGGCGACGAAGAAGATCAAGAATGCGATTCCGGCCCAGGTGAGGACCTTCTTGACCATGGCGGGCCATCCTCTCGCGCGGCGCCGGGTCCCATTACCGCAGCGGCACCCAGAGTATCAGTGTGGTGTCGTACAGTGAAGATCTGCGTCCGTTCTCCGTCAAACCCGGAAGGTTGTCAAGCCCTCCCGGACAGGTACGGGGATGGTGCGCCGTACACGAGCTCGGGCGGAGTCCACTCGGTGAGGTCGTGCAACACGACGTCTTCCGCGAGGAGGTGACCCGCACTCGCCGGCCAGGCTATCGCATGCAGCCACATTCCCCGAGCCTCGCCGGCGTACGCGCTTCGATCCGTCGGAGAATTCACCAGCCACAGTGGAGTCGGGTGCCCGCCGACGCGGATCCTGGCCTGCCCCACGTGCTCGGGATGCCCCGGTCCGGGGTCGGTCAGCGCGTCGACGAGTTCCGGTCCGGGATCCGGGCCGGCCAGGCCGGCGAGCCGGGTGCCCAGGCCGACGCCCGGCTCCTCGGCCACGAAGACCAGATCCGCCGGACCGTCGTCTAGCGGCGCCGGCCCCGCGCAGGCCACCGCGGTCGCCCGTACCCCGGTGCGGTCGTCACCGGCGTACGCCACGCCGGTGAGGGTCCACCCGGGACGCCGCTGTGG